>CALKCV010000001.1 GCA_938083405.1 uncultured Microcoleaceae cyanobacterium
TGGTAGTCTTCTTTCGTAATTACCAGCCGTTGTAAAGCTACTCCTCCGTGATAGCGCAAAATCTTATTTTTGATTTCGTCTTGGGCTTCGAGGTCGTCGGGATCGACCATTCCTACCATTAGAAATGGTTGCTGTTGCTGGTACTCCTTCATCAAGACTGAAGGTATTGTGTCATTGGTTATTTCTTCAAGTTCTTCTGTAAAAGATTTAGCCTCTGGTTGGAGAGTATTTCGCAAGGCTTGGTAGAGCTTGTCTTCCGCGATATAGTCAGCCTTGATTAGCTGATTGCCGAAATGAGTTTCTTTACTAAATAGAGGTACTATACGGTTGCGACGACAAGTTTCAATAGGAATTAACCTGTCGATTAGATAAGCTACTTGCTCGGACGGTACCGGCCTAATTTCTGGATCGAAGGCCGCCAGACCGTACAGTAACATCAGTTCAAATAACTGTTGTTTTTTGTAGTGGCGCAACAGTTCGGGAGGCAAGTCTTGTCCTGTTAGGGCTTCGAGGACTTCTGTTAGAGGTTTGCCCGAGTTCCGACTTTCTAGTTGACATTCTTTTAATTGTTCTATTGTGACGTAGCCTGCCTGAATCAGTTTGTTGCCAAAGGGAGAAAAGTTACTTTGAGCAACAATCGCAGTACGCGCCCGTCCTGAATTGGTGTTTGTCATAATAGTAGTAGTATTATTTCTCTTGTCAATAGTATTCCCATTTTAGTGAGTTATCTTGCCTGGCAAGAGCCCTTGGGATTATGTTGCTGCTTGGCTAGGGTTGCATTTCATATTTGCCAATTTTTTCATGGCAGATCGTACTCATAACGAGTATTAACAATCCCCAAAAGAAACGGAAAAGACAGAGGCAGCGAGCCCTTCTATATTATGGCAGGTTATCGCCCTGAGGAGCGATGGACAGAGGAATGGTTCAGGAGTAAGTACTTGTCATGACGAATATGAAGTAAGAATTTGGCAAATATTGAAAGGCATCGGAATTAATTGCTATTGGGGATTATGCTAGCAACTGAGATAAACCAGCACCGCGAAAGTGCCCTGGGCCAGGTGCTAAGAAAGAGGGAAAAATTGGGTAATTTGATCTTAAAGTGCAGGTGGACAAATAAAAAATCTAAGCAGTTGGGTCAACGAAAGGGCGATCGCCTGTTGTAGAATAAAACAACAGTTAACCCAAGGGCATCTATCGTCTTGATTAGCGTCTTGATTGGAGGCCCAGTAAGTAGGACTGTTTTCAAACCTGCCAGCAATCCGGTAAAACCGGTGGCTAGGGAAGATACTTCATTAAGGACTCCAGCAAAAAAGGTTAGAAACGATCGCTTTTGAGGGAGCCAGCCAGTAGAATCGCAGATGTAGCCTAGTTTTCTATGAGTGATATTGACAAGCAGCAGGAAAATACACCCGACGTATCAGAAGCTCAAACCTCAGCAACCCAGACTAAAGGGGTAGAGGATAATGCCGGGCCAACACCCTTAGAAAATGAAGGTGGCGGTGGCGTCGGGATAGAGGGCGATGGCCAAAGCGCTCCAAAAGTTGAAGCGGACGCAGCACAACCAGCAGGAGAAATAGATTGGGAACTGCAAGTGGCTCAAGCTTACCAGCAGGCAGAAGCATCAGATGATGATTCTCAAAAGGCAGAAGCAACAGCGCCTCAGAAACAAAATAACGAAGCGGCCAGAGCTAATGTCAGGGCAGATGATGAAGAAGTTGCCAGCCTAATAAATGCCCAAGAGTCGCTAAAAGCTCAATTGGAAGCAAGCCAAGCTCAATTTGAGGATATTTCCAGTCAATATAGGCGATTGGCAGCAGATTTTGACAACTACCGCAAGCGCACCCAGAAGGAAAAAGAAGAGTTAGACTTGCAGGTAAAATGCGTCACCATCACTAAATTGTTGCCGATAGTCGATAATTTCGAGCGGGCCAGGGCCCATATAAAGCCCCAAAACGAAGGGGAAATGAATATTCACAAAAGCTACCAAAGCGTTTACAAACAAATGGTAGATAGCCTCAAGCAAATAGGAGTTTCTCCGATGCGTCCCGAGGGGGAAGCGTTCGATCCCAATTTCCACGAGGCAGTAATGCGAGAGCAAACAACTGAATACCCAGAAGGAACAGTGACAGAAGAACTGGTACGAGGGTATATATTGGGCGATCGCGTTCTGCGACACGCTATGGTAAAAGTGGCAGCAGCCCCAGAAGAACCGATGCCAACTGAGGAGAATAAGCCAGAAATACAAGAGGAACCATCCTAATTTTAGGGTAAAAAAGGGCAACGGGCAATAAGCTGCCCGGCATCTAAATTTCCAGGAGCTTCTAAGCTTATGAAAAGTTACAGCTTACGAAACGATCGGTTTAAATGTACGACAGCTTATGCTAATGCCATAAGAAGAAGTTAGTCTGCCCAATGCCCTATTAAAAACTAGATGAAAAAGAAAATTCTGGCTAGGAAAAGACCGTAGGCCAAACGCGAGTACAAACAAATTTGTTTCGATTTGGTATTGCGATACTTACCTTTGCGGGAACTTCAATAATATCTAATTAAAGTTTTATAAAAATTAAAAGCCGATCTGCTATGGGAAAAGTCATTGGTATTGACTTGGGAACGACCAATAGTTGCGTCGCCGTATTAGAGGCAGGGCAACCATTAGTAATCAGCAATTCCGAAGGAGGACGGACGACTCCTAGTATTGTAGGTTTTGGTAAAGGAAAAGAACGTTTAATCGGTCAACTGGCCAAACGGCAGTCGGTAACTAATGCTACAAACACGGTCTATAGCATTAAACGATTCATCGGCAGGCGGTGGGACGACACGGAAGAAGAAAAAAGTCGCGTTCCTTATACCTGCGTCAAGGGCAAAGATAATACAGTCGACGTCCAAATAAGAGGGAAAAATTACACCCCACAAGAAATTTCAGCAATGGTCTTGCAAAAGCTCAAGCAAGATGCTGAAAACTATCTTGGCGAAGAAGTCACTCAAGCTGTAATTACAGTGCCAGCCTACTTCACCGATGCCCAAAGACACGCGACTAAAGATGCCGGGACTATTGCCGGTCTCGAAGTGCTGCGGATAATTAACGAACCAACTGCAGCGGCGTTATCTTATGGTTTGGACAAGCAGGATGAAGAGCAGATAATCTTAGTGTTTGACCTCGGAGGGGGTACTTTTGATGTCTCTATTCTCCAACTGGGGGACGGAATATTTGAAGTAAAAGCTACTTCTGGCAATAACCATCTCGGAGGAGATGACTTCGATAACTCTATAGTCAAGTGGATGGTAGAAGAATTTAGGGCCGCGGAAGGTACGGATCTGTCTGGGGATAAAATGGCCATGCAAAGGCTGAAAGAAGCTGCCGAAAAAGCGAAAATAGAATTGTCCGATACAGATTCTACTAGCCTTAATTTGCCTTTTATTACAGCCAATGAAACGGGTCCGAAACATCTGGAGATGGAACTTAGCCGCTCTAAGTTTGAAGAACTGGCCAAAAATCTGATACATTCTACCATCAAGCCGGTAGAACAAGCCCTAAAGGATGCGGCTATGAAGCCAGAAAAAATTGACAAGATTATTCTGGTGGGAGGTTCTACGAGAATTCCAGCGGTCCAAAAGGCTATAAGTAGTTTTTTCGGGGGCAGGTCTCCCGATCGCTCTGTTAATCCAGATGAGGCGGTGGCCCTGGGGGCGGCAATTCAAGCAGGGGTTTTGGGCGGGGAGGTACAAGATGTCCTGCTATTGGATGTTACGCCTTTGTCTTTGGGACTGGAAACTCTCGGGGGCATATTTACTAAGGTCATAGAACGAAATACTACGATCCCTTCGAGTCGCTCTCAAATGTATTCTACTGCGGTGGACGGACAAACTACGGTGGAAATTCACGTTCTCCAGGGCGAAAGGGCTATGGTAAAAGATAATAAAAGTTTGGGTAAATTCCTATTAAAAGGAATTCCACCAGCCCCCCGAGGAGTGCCGCAAATAGAGGTGAATTTTGACATAGATGCTAATGGCATTCTTAAGGTAACGGCGGTTGATAAAGGCACGGGAAGAGAACAAGGTATTGAAATAACTAATACCGGCGGTCTGAGCGAAGCAGAAATCGAGAAGATGCAAAAAGAAGCCGAGCTCTATGCTGAGGAAGATGAAAAACAAAAAGAAGTCATAGAGCTAAAAAATCAGGCAGAGAGTCTGTTTTATAATTACAGATCGACCCTCGAAGAGCATGACGATTTTATAGATGAAGAATTGAAAGAACAGGGAGAAAAAGACTGCGATGCTTTAGAAAAGGCTATTGCCGATACTAATATTTCCTACGATGAATTGAAAGAGCAGGTGGATGCTTTTAAAGAAACTCTCTTTGCTATGGGAGAATCAGTTTACAACGTAGCAGGCAGTGGGGGTAAGGCTGAGTCTCAGAGGTCAGCAACACCAAGCCTAACTCCACCAAGTTCAGAAACTAAGCCAGAAACTAAGCCAGAAACTAAACCAGAAACTAAACCACAGGCTAAAGCAGAGGCTAAGGTAGAAACTAAGACTAAGACTAAGGCAGAGCCAGAGCCAGAAGAGACAGAACCAGAGCAAGAGCAAGAGCAAG
>CALKCV010000002.1 GCA_938083405.1 uncultured Microcoleaceae cyanobacterium
GCAAGCCCTACGATGGGAAAAAAGTTGTGGAACTCGACAGCTATGGTGTGAGTAAAATTTATCAAGATATTCCAACCGTTGTAGGCAAGACCTACAAACTTACCTTTGCCTTTTCCCCCCGTCCTGGTGTCTCGGACAACAAGCTAAACGTAAGTTGGGGAGATACCTCCGTCGTCAAACTCGATAAAAGCGGCGAAGGTCTCTCGGATACCGAATGGCAGGTTTATACCTACGACCTCAAAGCCACCAGCGACAGCACCCGCTTGAGCTTCGACGATCTCGACGAAGAATCAGATGCAGTGGGTACCTTCATCGATGCGATCGGCGTAGTAGAAACTGTTGCTGGGGATGCCCCCTGTTCGGAGGGTCCCAAGGCTAACTTCATTGACTTTAACTCAGCCGAGTCGTTAAATGCAGCCGCCAAACCAATCTCCAGTGGCGATGTCACGGTTTCATTTAAGAACCTGAACGTTATTAAGATTGGAGACTCTCAAGGTGGATTTGCTGGCAAGGCAGGCAAGAACCAGGTCGTTGCCTCCGATAAAGGCAATTTTAACGGTCGCTTTTTGAGCGGGAGGGCCACAAATGGTGGTAAAAGCCCAAACAACTATACCCGGACGATCGATTTCAGCGAGCCTGTCAATAACGTCTGTTTCTTCGTTGCCGACATCGACGCCGGTCAAGGAATCACCGTAAAAGCCTTAGACTCCAAAGGAACCAGCCTATATTCCAAATCCTTCCCACGTTCTCTTAATGCCGACATGGCCCTAACGACCTTTGACTTGAGCAAGCTTGAGGGAATTAAACGCATCAAGTTGGTTGGAGACGATCCTATAGGTCTCGACAACTTGTCCTTCAATTAACTAAATTAAACTCAATGGTTGATTCGCCAAAGGATTAATATTCGAGCGATCGCCCCTTTCTTAATTATGGAAAAGGGGCGATCGCTCTTTTTAGTCCGCCCACAAGGCTTCAAAACTAAGCCGTTTCCAGAGTTTTATTTGCTGGTGGCTTCTTTTTGCTGACCGGACTCCTCGGACTCTGGTTTTTTCTGTTGGACCGACTCTGGTGCATCTCCTATTTGTTTGAGATGAATGTTATTGACCTTAGAGATATAATTGGCGATCGCCATTTTTAAACCTTTCTCGCGATCTGCCGTCTCTGTCAGGTCGTAATCTTGATAAACCGGACCCGCGCCCAAAATAAATTTTTCCTGTTCTGCTTCTAGGAGTTCGACAGCTTTATTAGCAGCAGTCCATTTTTCTTGAAAGGCGAAAGAAGTGGCAACGCTAGCAATAATGGATGCCGCTGCCGGACAGATAACGGGCAACCACTTCAACCAAGTCACACCCGCTTCTAACTTATCTACCAAAACCAAAATTGGGGTAACGCCAGATAAAACAACCGTCCCCAACTGCAAAATATAATAGATGTTGCGGGCGCTCGTCCGAACTTGTTTGTAATCATCGATCAAATCTTGAGAATATCCCAAAGCTTTTTCCACCAGCGGAGTCAGCCTATCTCCTTGACCTTCCGACAGAGCAATATTGCGCAAGAGAGCTTTATTGCTCAGAAGCGATTGTTTCGAGCGGTTGGTATAGTAGCTTCCGAATTGACGGTTGACGAGCAGCAGAAAGATAAAAGCGCTAACAGAAGCAGCCACGCCTACTCTCAGCGGAACGTACTCTGGAAGAAAAAAGACGGTAATGCTAAAACCGATCGCCGCCGCTAAGGACAGGTACTCCAGTACCTTTAGAAATAAAAGTACCCCAGAGTTTGACGAGTCTTCTATCGTTATCTTAACAGTTTGAGCCGAAGGATTTTGCTCTGTATTGCCATTGGTAGTTTCTGACATGGATTCTAATCTCCTTTTTGTTTGTCCAATAGAGAATAGTAACATACTTGCGAAGTTTTGTCAAACTCCCCAAAACCCTACCTAAACAGCGGCGGAGCGTTCCAAGGGTCGAAAGGAATCAACTTCTCGGAGGGGAAATGGGGGCGGAAGAAAAACTTAGCCCGTCGGTTGAGCATGGAAGCGGCGAAGGAAAAAGTGCTGTTGGAGATTCCTAGAGCATCGGCGCGACTCAACACATAAAAATCGCGATAAAACTCGGCCCCAGGCAGCTCGACTCCCAAATCCCGCGCCGTTATCGGTCCATACTCGGCAAAATACGAGCGCACCTTCTCTGCCTCGTCGCTGGCAAGATAAAGAATCGGCTCTTCGAGAGTATCCCAGAAACCCCGCAGCCACTCCGCATACCATTCCCAAGGTGCGATCCAATGGGGGCAGAGATAAAAATAATCTCCCAGCCGCAAATGGATCGCCACTACGGTCTTGCCCTTGGTGGCGAGACCTTCCCAGGCGGCTTGCATTTTCCCTTCGATTTCTCCCACCGGCTGAAAGAGCGATCGCCAATACTCCCGATGTTGGGCGTAGTAGGCCGTGGGATATTGGAAAAATCCCCAAAAATCGACATTCTTTAAAGCTTCTGGGGAATTGATTATCTCCGAAGACGACAAATCGCTCTCCAGGTTTTCTCCTACCACGGGGAGCGATCGCCCTATTGGCGGATCGTCCAGACCGAAAATCTCCCGTCCGATCCACTCTGGAGTTTCTACTCGCAAATTATGTTCTTTGGCATAGATTTTTAAAAAACCGTACTGGAAAAGCTGATTGGCAAATCCGCCGTTTTTGCCCAAAGTTGACATAGTAATTGTCGGTTTTTTCGCATAAAAAGCATCGCCCCAAGAAGGATCGTAAGGCGTGGTCGTCGCTACTCGCTGAAAACCAACTCTTTCTAGAAACTCGTCGAGATCGTCTATTAATGGACAACCTTGATAAATTTCCTCGTAATTGACTTCGATATTAATCCCATCCACAAACTTCAAAACATTACTCGCCCCTCGCAAAGCTAATAACTCCGCCCCTTGAATGTCGATATTGAGAAGATTAAAATCCTCTGGGGACAGTTCCAATTCTGCCAGGAGATTATCCAGGGTTTTTGCCTCTACAGTTACTTGGGATATTTCCCTGGTATAAATGCTCTGTTCGCTCTCCTTATTTGGCGACAAAATAGAACTGCTTTGTTCGTTTGCCGCGACGTGCAAATTAACCTTACCATCGCGATCGCAAATGGCATAATTAGCAACTATTACGAATGGCATTCCC
Organism: uncultured Microcoleaceae cyanobacterium; assembly: GCA_938083405.1. Lineage (GTDB taxonomy): Bacteria > Cyanobacteriota > Cyanobacteriia > Cyanobacteriales > Microcoleaceae > CALKCV01. Next base: position 3,170 of record CALKCV010000002.1, read on the forward strand.
GCCATCTTTTTCTGGAGGCGATCGAAGACTTGGGGGTTAGCTTCCACAAACAATACCTTTTCTATTGCCATCTCTCGATAGCTGTCAATTTCTTCCCCTTCATAAGCGCCGATATGAATTACGCCCCTGGGTCGAATCGAATTTTCCCGGCAAAGTTTTGCCAAATCAAACATCTGAGGAAACTCTCCCAAAACTCCAGAGACAAAACGCTCGTTAACTGCCAAAAAATTAGACCATTGCCAGTCTTCGTATTCTGGCAACAACTCCCCTTGAAAATCTAATTTATCCGGCAAAATCTTAAACAGAGAATAGCGATATTGTTGCAGGAATTGAAAAACAGCTTTTAAGGAAATTCCCGCATCCTTAAAAGTATTGCCGTATTCAAATTGGAGAAAATCAATTTTGCCAGACTCCAATATTTTCCTCGCTCCTTTTAAGACATCCAACTCGCTGCCTTCCACATCAATTTTGAGGAAATTAATCCGTTGAATTTCCCAACGCTGACAATAAGCATCCAGGGTAGTAACTAAAGTAGGAAACTGCTGGGGCGTTCCCATTTTATAGGTTTTTTCGTCATCATAATTGCGGCGATAGAGAGTATTGAGGAAGCGACTGTCTTGGTAATCGTAAAGAGTCTTAATTTCCTCGGAATTAGATAGGGCGAAATTGTTCGGGAAAACCTGCCCCGCGCTAATCTCTCCGGCGAGATTGCCGACTAATTTTTGATAGGTTTGGGGATGAGGTTCAAAACTATGTATTTGGAGGCGATCGCCCCGGCATTGCTTTAAAACCTCATCGGTCCACTGACCGATATACGCACCGACATCAAAGACAACATCCCCAGAACGAATAAATCTGGCAATGACGTTTAGTTCTCCAGCATCGAGAGTAGCTTTCATATTGTTAATGGGTAATTGGTAATGGGTAATTGGTAATGGGTAATTGATAACGAACAACAGGCAATAGCCGCATTTTACGGGGAGCCCAACAAAGCCTCGATCGCATCCGCCGCCGCCCCGACGCCATCTTCCGCCCGCAACAAGCGACCGATACTAGCGGCCCGCTCTTGGTAAACCGGGTCGAGCAACAACTGTTTCAACTCCGCCGCCAAAACTGTTGCGGAATAGCGATCGCGACTCACCTGCCTGCCGACACCCAAGCGCACGACCCGGGCCGCATTATCCGGGCGATCGAAATCATCGGGCACCACCAACATCGGGCGACCCGCCAGCAGTGCCTCCCCAGTAGTACCGACCCCGCCGTGATGCACGATGGCCGCCGACCGGGAAAAAAGTTCCGAGTGGGGAGCGTACTCTACGGCGATCGCTCCTTCTGGCAGCAGTTCAGGCGGCAACTTCCGAGCCTCCTGCCCCGCCAGCAAAACAGCCCTACAACCCAACTCTCGCAAGGCTGCGGCGGCCTCGAAATAAAAATTACCGGGAGCCAAAACCGCCGAAGAACCCAAAGTAAAAGCGATGGGCGGCTCCCCGGCATCCAAAAACTGCTGCAACTGCGCAGACAAACCCTCGGAATTTGGAGGGCGGTAAAAAGGAAAACCCGTCATCCGAGTTTGCGGCGGCCAGTCCGGTTGCGGCGCAGCCAGCACTTCGGAAAAGAGCGCCAGAACCAAATAAGGCGAGTTGATGCCGCCAAACAGAGAGTCGCAACAGAGAGTCAAACCGAGTTCCGCCCGCAACTGCCGCCAGGGGGCAGTCCAAAAACGGGCTTGCCACTGAAAATGCCGCCCGATACCATCCAGCATCGCTGCTATCTGGGTTTTTTCCTCAGAGGAGAGGGGGATATTCCCAGTCCAAAGGTAACTCTGGAGGTCCCTGGCAGAGAATAAGGAGTAGGGCGAGAGGATACAGGATACCCAAGGGATACCGATTTTCTCCGCCACCAGAGGACCGGCGAAAGTAAGGGGATGAGTCACCAACAAATCCGCCCCCGCGCTGGCAGCCATCAGGTCGGCGTAGCTGGCCCGTAAATGGGGCATTAGGAGATAGCAGACGACGTATTCTAGCGATCGCCCCTGGGAGATCATGGTGCTGAGAAGCTCCCCATCTCCCTCAAAGTCTGGCAAACTATCCGGTCTTACTGGATGAAATTCGATGCCAGCAGCTTCGACTTGTTGGCGGTATCTCTCGCTAGTGGCGATGAGGGGGCGATGACCTCGACTTTGTAAACCTCTGGCGATCGCCAGATAAGGATACAAGTCCCCCAAGGAACCGAACGTCGTCAGTACGATCCGCTTGCTTTGGCTTGTTTTCCGTTCTTCCGAGGAAAGTGCTGTCCGGGGTTCTATTCGGTTTGGCATTTTAGTTGACAATTAACAATTAACAATTAACGATTCACAATTGACAATTAACATTTTCCCAATTGACAATTAACAATTATCAATTATTTTAATCCCTAGCACGTCTTCTGGGACGCTTTTAATGAGATAACCGTAGGAGGGTTTTTGTCCTTCGAGGAGGGATGGCAAGGGACGAGCTGCTAAAGCCGACAGGGAAGAGTCGAACTCCATCCACAGTTCCTGCAATTGGGGATTAGTGGCGCTGTCGGCTAAAATCCGCATTACCACCTCGTACATACCCAACAACTCATCCAAATGGTTGCGGGCATAAATTCTACCATTTGCCAGGGCCCCATCGAGAGTTAACCTGCCCGCCACGATATCTCTGAGAGTATCGGCATCGCTGCGAAAATTTATCGAATTCGGCGGCACCGCATACTCAAAGAGGAGTTCAAAGCGATCGCCACCGTCGGCACTGACTTCTAACGGGATACCGTCCAAGGCGATCGCCGCAGTTTTTCCCGATGTAATCTGCACCAACGCCAACCAAGTCTCCCCGCCTTGGAGGCGAAGAATTTCTATTAGACGGCTCAACCATGTTGCTAATTTTTCCTGGCGTTGTCTGGTAGTGTTTGTCATAATTTAGGAATGGGGAATTATATCAATTAACAATTAACAATGTTCCCAATTAACAATTGGGTTAAAGGCTAACAACCATTGATTTGAGTGGCTTTGCCTTTTTTACCCTCTTGTTTTTCCGCGCGGTCATTTATTGTGACTTGATATTAGGAATTAGGAATTGGGAATTGGGAATTGGGAATTGGGAATTGGGAATTGGGAACAGGCATCTTGCCTGTTCTACGGAGATACTAGCCATACCAATTTTTAATAAATTCTATCAACTCC
>CALKCV010000003.1 GCA_938083405.1 uncultured Microcoleaceae cyanobacterium
CAAATTTTTAGATCGTTAATATTTAAAACTTCTCAGGAGTTGTAATATGAGCCAGACTTCATTACTAGAGTCAAACCAAGGAGCAACAGAACATAAACTAAACCCAAAATTAAAAGCAGTTTTGGCAAGTTTAGACGTGCAGATAGAAGACGAACTAACCAGATACCGCCGCTACAGGCGTCGGACTCAACCCCAAGGCCAAGGGTTGTCGAAAACAAAGATGGGCGGTAATACGCAAACGCAAAACTTAGAGATGCAGTCTGGGGCCAACACCAGGGAAGAAATAAAATCGGAATTACCAGAAGCCGAAAAGTTAGGGGAGTCAAAATCCCCAGAGAGTTCGACACCAGAGCGATCGCCTATTTTTATAGCTCCATCTTCCCCCGGATCGCTAACCATTGGCAAAACGGAATTACAAGAAGAGACAGCAGCAACAGAAAGTCCCAAAGGATTAAACGACTACCTCGAATCCTCCGAAAGATTGGTCAAAAGCTTAGAGGGGCCGACACAAGCCAAGCCAAAGCAACGCAGCCTGGCCGCAAGCCTGTTTACACCTTTGGGCATAGCATCAATGCTGCTATTTATGCTTTCTTGTACGGTTTTGGGTTCTGCTTTTATCTATGGCAAGAATCAGAATTATCTGGGGTTGGGAGACTTGCTAGATGGAAAAACTCCTTCTGGGGAAGCAGAAAATGCTGAGAATGTGGAAACAGCTAGCGAGGGAGAAACTGGAGCAGGGGAATTGCCAAAATCTCCGCTGAGTAGGCAGCAAGATTTTGTAGAGCTAGATTTGGAGACCCTCGGCACAGTAAATCCCAACCCCGTTTCTATTCCCTCTCTAAGCCTTACACCTTCAATTCCACCCCCAATTTCAGGCACCATTAGAGTGCCATCGGGGAGCAACCCGGGAGCTAATAGCGGGGGGCTGAACGATCTCGGTACGAGTCTGCTACCCCAGACGGCACAACCAAATGGAAGCCAACCTCAATTAAACGTACCGCCGCAGAGGCCCGTCGCTCCTCCAAAACCCGCCGCTCCAGCAAAAGTCCAGACTCCGATAGAGTCGGCGGATGGTTGGTTTTACGTCGTCCAAGAGTATGCGGGGGAAAATTCTTTAGCCCAAGCGAGGGAAGCAGTACCAGATGCTTATATCCGCCAAACAACCGACGGACCAAAAATCCAGATGGGAGCTTTGTTGGATGCTGAATCAGCCAAGCAGTTGTTGAAGGAATTGGAGGAGCAAGGGATATCCGCTGAATTTTATAAGTTTTAAGGCTATTGGGCGATGCAACTGTGGGGGGGAGTTTCGTAGGGGCAAAGCATAAAGGAATTAATATTTTAGGCAAGTCTAAGATATTGAGTCTTTTATGCTCTGCCCCTACAACCGTTTAAAATTAGATAAAAATTAATAAAAAAGGTAATTAAAAAATTATGGGATTATTCGATCGCCTCTGGCGGGTAATTAGGGCAAATATTAACAGTCTGATTTCTGGAGCCGAGGACCCAGAGAAGATCTTGGAGCAGACGGTGATGGATATGCAGAGCGATTTGGTGCAGATGCGACAGGGCGTGGCCCAGGCCATCGCTACTCAGAAGCGCACCGAGCGAGAATACGAAAGAACTCAATCTACTGCTGATGAATGGTATCGACGGGCGGGGCTGGCTCTGCAAAAAGGTCAGGAGCATTTGGCAAAAGAAGCTCTCACCAGACGCAAGTCATATAACGAAACTGCTACGGCGATGAAAACTCAGGTGGAGCAACAGAGCGAAGTCGTAGAGAGACTCAAGCAAAATATGCGCCAGTTGGAAAACAAAATTACCGAAGCTAGGGCGAAAAAAAATATGTATGTCGCCCGGGCCCGGTCCGCTCAAGCTTCTGAAAAGCTCCAGGATATGTTGGGCAATATGAAGACTGGCAGTGCCATGGGTGCTTTCGAGCGCATGGAAGAAAAGGTAATGCAGCTAGAGGCAAAGTCTCAGGCGATCGCCGAATTGGGAACGGACGATTTAGAGAAAAAATTCGTTTCTTTGGAAGGAGGCAACGATATTGATGCGGAATTAGAAGCAATGAAGGCGCAAATGCTCCCAGGAGGAAGTAGCAAAGCAATTACAGAAGAGTCCTCAGCCGAGAAAAAGCCGGAAATAGGCGAGTAGCGGGGGTGCAAAATTTCAAATTATCCTCGAACTCGACTCGATGGCTCCAATTTCTAGAAGCAACGATAAACTGAAAAAAGAAGGAATTCTCAATTTTTCTAGACTTGGGAGCCGGACTAAGGAGCAGCTTAAACTGGAGATATATAGAAGGGCAGTGGTTCTAAACTCTGAAATTGAGAATTTGGCCAATAAAAGAGCGACTCGACAGACTCTCGCCAAAAAAAAACGATCTGCTTTCTGCCTAGATAGTAAACCCTCACAGGAAAAATAAGATTATGGGATTATTCGATCGAATCAGCCGCGTTGTCAGAGCTAATGTTAATGACATGGTAAACAAGGCTGAAGACCCAGAAAAGGTTCTCGAACAGTCTATTGTGGATATGCAAGAAGACCTGGTGCAGTTGCGTCAGGCAGTTGCCAGCGCCATTGCTACGCAAAAACGCAGCCAGCAACAATACAATCAAGCTCAGTCTCAGGCCAACCAGTGGCAGTCCCGAGCCCAGTTAGCTTTGCAAAAGGGCGATGAGAATCTAGCTCGGGAAGCTTTGCAGCGCAAAAAGGGTTATGCGGAAACTGGGGCCACTTTAAAAACAGCTTTAGACAATCAAAGTTCTCAAGTAGATACCCTCAAGCGCAATTTAACTGCTTTGGAAAGTAAGATTTCTGAGGCTAAGGCCAAAAAGGATATGCTTAAGGCACGCATGGCCTCTGCCAGGACCCAGGAACAGCTTAATAATACGATGGGTTCTCTCAATACTAGCGGGGCTTTGGCTGCTTTTGACCGGATGGAAGAAAAGGTTTTGCAGATGGAAGCTCGCTCTCAGGCTACTTCTGAGTTAGCTGGTGGTAGTGGTTTGGAAGAAGAATTCCGCAAGCTCGAAGCCGGGAGCGATGTTGAAGATGAGTTGGCGGCGATGAAGGCTCAAATAGCCGGCGGTTCGGTAAATCAGGGTAAGCTGCCAGAGGCGGGGGAAACTTCTGGAAAATCAGCGGATGTTGATGCTGAGTTAGACGATCTGCGCAATCAACTTAATAATATGTAAGTTTTTGTTGTTCGTTAGTATTTTCTTGAATTTTTCAGCCTCGATCGATTGGCGGTTCTCCCGGTACTAAAATGGGGATTGCTTGACATCTATCGAGGCTTTTTTCTAATTTAATGTTTTGGGTAGTTGGCAATTTAATTATGTCTAAATTACGCGCGCTCGTTCTCAGTTGTTTTGCTTCGGGATTTGGTATTTGCTCGATTGTTTTTGCCATATTTACCCTAATAAATGAAGTCAATTTTTCTAATATTTTGCGTTTGGTTTTAACTGGTTTATTTTTAGCAGTTAATGTTGGGTTTACTCTTAATTATTATAGCTTGGTGGCTAGAGAAATTCATGGCAAAAATAGAGCAGTAAGAGGGGAAGGTGTAAGATATAGATAGGGAAAATTGTGGTGAAGGGAAAAGGGGGCGAAAAGGAGCGATCGCTACCTTGCAACTTTTTTAAATTTTACGTTAAAAATAATAATAGCCCATTCTAAAAAACATAAGGAAAAATGCCAGACTTTATCGATCGAATTTTAGGTCGTCACCCAGAACGGATGAAAGCCAATGTAGAAATTTACACTTGGCAAACCTGCCCCTTTTGTATTAGAGCCAAATTGCTGCTTTGGTGGAAAGGTGTTAATTACACGGAATACAAAATAGATGGGGATGGGGCCGCGAGAGTAAAAATGGCGGAACGAGCTAACGGCCGGCGCAGCGTGCCGCAGATTTTTATTAACAACGAACATATCGGCGGTTGCGATGACATTTATGCCCTGGATGCCAAGGGTAAATTAGAGCCTTTATTAACAGAAACTGCCGCATAGCAGTAACTCTTCGCTCTCGAACGGAATTAAAAAACCC
>CALKCV010000004.1 GCA_938083405.1 uncultured Microcoleaceae cyanobacterium
AATTATTAATTATTAATTATTAATTGCCATGACCGACTTTCAATTCAGCCTAGCAACCCCAGAAGACGACAAACAACTGCGACAGCGGATGGCAGAAGACGCCATGAAAGGCAATATTTCTGTCAGCTTCCGCCGCGAACCCAATTATTTTGCCGGCTGCCAAGTGCAAGGAGAATCATTTCAAATCCTTAAATGTACCGAGAAAACTACGGGGAAAATTGTTGCTTTGGGAAGTCGGTTAATAACCACAAAATTTATTAACGGCAAACCAGAAAAAATTGGTTATTTAGCAGATTTGCGGGTAAATCCCGATTATCGAAAAACTACTTTATTAGCCAGAGGCTATCGATTTTTGCGACAGTTACACGAAGCCGATCCAGTACCTCTTTATTATTCCGTAATTCTCGACGGCAATACCGCAGCTTTAAATAACCTTTTAGGCGGCAGGGCCGGCTTGCCCCAATATAGCGATTTAGGATTAATTCTCACCCCAGCAATACATCTGGATTTTCCCAAACCAGAAATTAAAATTCCCGGGGTGAGTTTTCGACGGGCAACCAGGGAACAACTGCCGGAAATCATCGCTTTTGTTAATAACTGGTACTCGCAAAAACAATTTGCGCCTTATTATCGCTTAGAAGATTTCAATACGCCTCGGTTGCTGGGGTTGAAGGCGGAGGATTTCTATGTAGCGATCGCCTCCGACAACCGCATCGTCGCCACCGCCGCCGCCTGGAATCAAGCAGATTTTCGCCAAACTCACGTCGAAGGATACAGCGGCCCATTAGCAACTATCCGCCCTTTCTACAATTTGCTCGCAAAACTCTCTCCACTCAAACCCCTGCCCGGCCCTGGTGCAAAGGTTCCTTATTTTTATCTAGCCTTCGTCGCAGTGGAGAATAACGATGGGGAATTGTTTCGGGGGTTGTTGCGGTCGTTGTATCGCGATCGCCTCCCCAGAGATAGCAGCCATTATTTCATCGCCGGCTTGCACGAAGACGATCCGTTGTCGGCAATTCTTAAGGAATACCGAAGAATTGAAGCGGCGGGGCGATTGTTTGCCGTTCGTTATCCAGACGGGGAAGAGTTTTTTGGCAAACTGGACGGACGCATTCCCTATATCGAGATGGCTGCTGTATAAAATAAATAAAGCTCCTTGAGGAAATCGTCTTCATCCCGCAAGACAGGCACTCGGATAACTTGCCTGTCTCCGTTGCTAACTTACATCAAGTCGCATTAAACAACCGGACGGAAAAAAAGAGCGGCCCGATGGCAATGCAAATCATACCAAGAATTCTAGCTCAAAGACCCAATTGTTAATTGTTAATTGTTAATTGTTAATTGTTAATTGATATTACCCTCCAGCGCCGATCGCCCACAACACCACGGGCAAAGTTACAAAAGATAACAAGGTCGAAGTCACTACAACCCTAGCCGTGCGAGCAGCATCGCCCCCAAACTCCTGTACGATGACAAAAGAAATCACTGCAGTCGGCATCGAACTCTGCAAAACTACTACTTGCAAGTCAACTCCAGAAAGACCGAGGAATTTAGCAACGAGATAACCGACGATCGCTCCTCCCACCAGTCGCATCAAACTCGCACCTATTTCATACAAACCAAATCGAAAGGGACTTGTCGCAACGTGCATTCCCAGAAGCAACAAAGCAACTGGGATGGCCGATTGTCCCAGAATATGCAAGCTCTCATCTAGGTTGAAAGGCAACTCTACCGCAAAAAAACGCAAACTCAACCCCGCAAGCACTCCCCAAATTAGGGGAAGCTTGAGAACCAAACGCACCTGGGAGAGCAAAGCGCCCCCTTTGAGAAAAGCCGGTCCCGTAGTCAGGGTTAAAATGCTCGAAGCAATAAAATAGACTACCGCGCGATCGAGTCCCGCTTCTCCCAGCGCAAAGAGAGTAACAGATAATCCCATATTGCCCGTGTTAGGGAAAGCAGTCGAAGCCATTAAGCTCTTCTGCACTGGTACGGACCAGCGCAACTGTCGCGCCAACAGCCAAGCTACCAGACATAATAAAAAATAAGTAAGAGTAAAGCCCAAAAACATACCAGCAGCATTTTCCGCGCTGAGAGTAGTGCGGTAGAGACTATCGGCCACGATCGCCGGAGTTAGAACGTAGAGAACGAGACGCGAGAGGGTGGAGCGATCGAAGTCCAGCTTTTTGCCTGCGATAAACCCGACTAAAACGATGCACGCCACTGGGATAACAGTAGATAAAATGACAGTCATAGAACCTTTTTCTTAGCTGGAGTCAATTTATATTAGCAGAAAAAAGCTATGCCTGCAATTTGACAAAATCACCTCCCTTTCGTACAATAGAAACGGATATTTAAGAAACCTGGTTTCTCAAAGAAACCGGGTTTCTGGATCGAGTATTGCTACAATCCAATTTCAGCAAAATATTATTCCCAAATTAAGAGGTACTATTAATGGCAGAAACTACGGCTAATAAAGTAGCAGATTTTATCGTTCGCTTCTGTCACGAACACGGCGATTTAATTACCAATTTGCACTTGCAAAAACTGGTATATTACGCCCAAGCTTGGTATTTGGCGTGGCACGAAAAACCCCTATTTGATGAAGATTTTCAAGCTTGGATAAGCGGGCCGGTACAACCGGAACTTTACGAAAGGTTTAAACATTACAGGTGGGAACCTATTAGCGAGCATCCAGAAGTAGAGTTGCCAAAGGAAATAGAAGAGCATTTGTTAGAAGTAATGGAAGCTTACGGCCAATACAATTCTCTTTATCTGGAAAGGTTGTCTCAAGAGGAAGACCCCTGGCGGAAAGCTCGTCGAGGAACGCCAATAGACGAACATTCTACCGCTTTAATTTCTAAAAAGTCAATGTTGAAATATTACCAATATTTGTTGGAAGATGACGAAGAAGAAGCCGATAAAACATTAGAAACAGTTGCAGAAAAAGCAGCGGGCAGCGACCTCCGAGCAACAGCAAAGCTTTGAGGAAGAAGATATAGTTTTCTCCTTCAAATACCTTGACTTAAACAGCAATCCTAAATTTAGTATTGCGGGGTGCGGTGAAAGCTATATAGAAAAACTGCTTTTGCGCTTAAAAGACATATCGGCGATTAAGTTCAAGGACTTTGCTCAAACGCGATCGCCTTCTTTACGCGATCGCAAAATCTATTGGAAAGAGACAACCGAACCGAACTGTTTTACTACTCTTAATGCTTATTTTAGAGAGCAAACTGCTTTCCAATTTGAAGTC
>CALKCV010000005.1 GCA_938083405.1 uncultured Microcoleaceae cyanobacterium
GAACATTATCCTCTAGTGACGAAAACAATCTTGAGGACTTTAGAGGAGTATCTCCTGGAAGATTGGACGAAGGAACTTAAGACAGCTTGGGTGTATGCCCTCGGTCAGATTACGAAATTAATGTTTGAAGGTGCCGGTTATATAGAAACAAAAGCACCTCCTACAGAAGAGGTCAAAACAACTCTTAAGCAAAAGCCTTCTGAGGAAAAGCGATCGCTACAGGAGCAACAGCCAAAAACCGAGACCAACAGCGACGACAGCCAAAGGGCAAAAATTCAAAAAACTCTGGAGAAGATCGCCTACTATTTGCGGAAACTGCCGAAAGAGTCGATCGCCATTGGCAGCGAAACCGTAAAGTTAGAAGAAATTCCGGGGAGAATTATCGACTATTTCTGGGAACTACCGAAATTGACGGTTGCGATCGCCTCCGCCGCCATCCTGATAATACTCATTCACGCCGTCGATGAAAATTCTATCCTCGGTGAGACTATCGCAAGCGCTGATGCTATCAGTGTCGTTGTCGCTCTGGTTCTCTACATCAAAGAACTTCCAGACCGCAAACAAGCATTTCATTATCAAGCTTGGAGTCGGATAGACGCAGCCGAAGGCGTAAAAAATAGCCAGACGAGGTTTTTGGCAATGCAAGATTTGAACAAAAATCGCGTTTCTCTCAGAAAATTGAGAGCTACTGGTGCAAACTTGGAAGATATACAGTTGGAAAAAGCCAATTTGACCGAAGCCAATTTGACCGAAGCCGATCTTGCAAATGCCAATCTCAAACAAGCCGATCTCTGTTATGCCGACCTCAGTTGTGCCATACTATCTCGTGCCAACTTGAGCAAAGCAAACCTCAGTTTTTGCCAACTGAGCAAATCTAACTTGAGTTCTGCCGACCTCAGCCATGCCAATCTCGCTTTTGCCGACTTGAGTAATGCTAATCTAAGCGGAGCAAATCTCAGCAGTGCCAACTTGACTGGGACCAAACTCCAAGAAACCTATCTGGTTGGTGCCAACCTCAAAGATGCCCAGGTGAATATGGTCGATTTATCAAATTGCTACATCAAAGGTGCTATTATGCCCGATGGTTCCAAACATCCTTAAGTAATTAATAATTAATTATTAATAATTAATTATTAATAATTACTTAACCGTGCTTTTCTTAAGGGGTACCCAAATAAATAATTCCTCCGTAGGTTGGGTGGAGCGAACCTTCACCCAACAATACGATTGTATTTTTGGAGATTTTAATTTTTGGAAGTCCCTAATAGTAAATTACGGGAAATCGACCTATCCCTGACCTTAATAAAAAAAAGGATCGACAACTATGAAATCGCAAAAACAACTTTTAGCACAAAACATCGCCTTCCTGATGTTAGTCCCCCCCGAGAGCAAGCTGGCAAAATTGCTCCAATTTTGTTTAGCAACCACGATAACAGCAGAGCATCCCGGTAAAAAAGCGGCGGAAATGGCTCGCGAACTAATGGAGAAACCATCAAATTTGCCTTATTGGACTCAAGACGTGATGAGGATCGATGGTAAGTACAGTCCTGAAGAATGGAAAGCATTGGCCAATATGGAATTAAAAGACATAGACGAGTTTATTAATACCATGTTAGAAGAATTGGAAAGTTTGAATTTTTAATAGAGAATTTCAAATTAAGAAACCGGGTTTTTTCAACAAACCCGGTTTGTAGTAATCGCTTTAGCGATTCATCTGGATAAATCGCTAAAGCGATTACTACAACAGCGGAACCAAAGGATTTTGTTGGGTTCCGCTACGCGGAGCCCGACCTACGAATGGTATTTTTTCTTGAGGGCGTTGGTATTGTTGAAAAAACCCGGTTTCTTAACGAACTACTAAGATTAATTAATTATTAATTATTAATTATTAATTATTAATTAATATTACCTTGATGCTTGGCATAATGCTCTGCCATCAAGGCGGCAATTTCTGGGTTATAAATCTGGAGATAATTCCAGTAATTCTCAAACACAGACTCCACATATCCGCGAGTTTCGGGATAAGGAATTTGCTCCACAAAAGTATCGGCATCCTTAAACCCAAAACGCTTTAGCCAATTGCGTACCGCATTAGGTCCGGCATTATAACTCGCCACCGCCAACATCGAATTATCGTTGTATTCCTCGTGGGTGAAACCCAGATAATAAGTGCCGATATTAACGTTGTCGTTGACGTTTTCGAGGTCGTAACTGACTAGGTTAATTATCTTAGCAGACTCTTTCGCTGTTTCTGGCATTACTTGCATCAAACCAGTCGCCCCAACGACAGATTTAATCCCCGGCATAAACCTCGATTCTTGGCGAATGAGCGCCGTAACTAAAACCGTATTGAGTTCCCGTTCTTTCGACCATTTCACAATAGTTTCCATATAAGGAAAAGGATACAAAGCTTCCCAATAAGTCCGAGTCTGTTTCAACTGCGAATATTCCGCTCTTTCCTCCGGCTTTTCTCTTTTGCTCAAACTAGAAAGCATCCACAGCCCGTCTAAATTATCCCCCACGCCAACGCGCAGAACTCCGTCGGTATATTGTTCTGCCACGGAGGGATTTTTGCGGTTGACAAATTCTAGCTGCCAAAGCTTCCAAGCCTCCCGGTCTTGACCGAGTTGGTATAGTTCCCTGAGAGTCAGGGAACCGACAGTCAAGGGCTCTCGCTTCGTGGGATGGACCACCTCTGGAGAGAGAGAGCGCACGGTGGTAAAGTCTCCCACGTTCCAACCCAATAACACCGCCGATCGCCAAGCGTAATAAGAGTGGGGATAGCGCAAAAGCATATACTCGAAGGCAGTTTTAGCATCATCATCCCGTCCCAGTTTCTCTGCCCATTTGCCCACCCAAAAACCAGCTTGGGGGGCGATTTCGCTATCGGGATTGCGGACCGTTATTTCCTGGGCCCATTTCCAAGCTCCTTGGTAATTTCCTTCCTTGGCTGCTTTTTCGGCAAACTCCCAGCGCAATTTAGCTGCCGCCTCCGAGCTAGCGTACTCGTCCAACAACCACTGGCGCAGTTGGGTAGCAGACTTAGCCGAATCCATTTTATCAAGTATTTTGGCTTTATCGTACATCGCTTCCGGGGCGTGACTGGGGAAGTTGTAAATTACGCGATCGTAATAAGTTAAAGCTTCTTCCCTTTTGCTAATTCTCGCCAGTCGAACTAAGCCCAAAGCGGTATCTTCCCCTGCATTGGGGAACTGTTGGATGAGTTTTTTATAGCCGGCACGAGCTTCCTTCGTTTTGCCGTCGAGCCAGAGGCCCCGGGCGTAACGGTACATATTTTCCGACGTTTTGGGGGCTTTGCCGTAAGCTATACCGCCTTTACCGTATTTTTGCTTTTCCCAATAACCGAAAGCGATAGTTTCCCAATCTTCGGGGGTCAACTCGGAAGCATATTTTGCTTTTAAGGTGTCTAATGCCGATACATATTCCGGGACGTGAAAGCCATATTTAGCTATTAGTAATAGCAGTTGAGGTTGGTTCGGGTTTTGTTTTAATCGCTCTCGGGCAATTTCTACCGTGCTGGGATGGGCGGGAAATTTCTCAATGGCTCGGTCCCAGTAAGAGGGATCGTTCTTTCCGAGAACGTATAATGCTTCTGCAGCCACGGGGTCGTCGTCATAGCGATCGAGTAATTTTTCCCAAGCATCCTTAGCTTTAGCGGTATCTTGTATTTGTTCGTAAGCTCGGGCCCGCTTGAGGGCTATGTAAGGGGCGAGGGCTTTATAGTCTCGCTCCAAACCTTTTAATGAAGCGATCGCTTTTTCTGGTTCTCCTTTTTCTATTAGATCGCTAGCCAGTAGATAGCGGGCTCGTTTGCTATTGAGGGTTTTTCCTTTATCAGTAGCAGCTTGTAATTGAGCGCTCCTTTGTTCTGGGGGCATCGATACCAAGGTGGTAACGTCCATTTCTGAAGTAGAACCGAGTCTTTCCTCTATAGAATTATGAGAGTGGCTGGTTCCTTTGCGATCTAACTCTGGCATAAACACTCCCGCCAGCAGAGCGGTCGCAAAAAGAGCGATCGACAGAGAAATTTGAGTTGTTCGTCGCTTTAACATCAATTTTATTTACCTAATTCGCGGTTCGCTAATTTTTATTGTTTATTGTCTGTAAACTACAAATATCCGT
>CALKCV010000006.1 GCA_938083405.1 uncultured Microcoleaceae cyanobacterium
ACAAAGAAACCGGGTTTCTTTGAAATTAAACGTCGCCAGCATCGAGATTTTAGAAACCCGGTTTCTTAAAGAAACCGGGTTTCTGGCGGGCGAGGAAATCAGCGAAACGAACACTTTGTTGGGTTCCACGAAGGTCCGCACAAGCTACGAACGAATTATTTAAAGCACTCTTCGTGCTTGCTACGAACAAAATAAGGAGTTTTTCAGATGAAATTAAAAGAATTATTAGCAAAGGTTCCCAGCATTTCCGTAACTGGAACCCATGCCGCTTTGGATGCAGAAGTTACAGGTTTGGCGACTAATTCCCATGCCTGTAAAACAGGAGATTTATTTTTAGGAATGCCAGGAACCAGAGTCGATGGCGGAGACTTTTGGGAAAGCGCGATCGCCTCCGGGGCCATCGCAGCCCTAGTTTCCCCCCAAGCGGCCCAAAAAAAAACCGGTCAACGGCCATTGCGTCATCGCAGCAGAAGACATGAACGAGGCTTGCGCCCTGCTGGCAGCGGCTTTTTACCACTATCCCGGTCAAAAACTGAAAATGGTGGGAGTCACCGGCACCAACGGCAAAACCACAACCAGCCACTTAATCGAATTTCTCCTCAATAACGCCCAACTGCCCACCGCTTTATTAGGCACTCTCTACGCCCGATGGCCAGGTTTTTCCGAAACCGCAGCTTTTACCACTCCCTTCGCGGTGGAACTGCAAAAACAACTGACCCAGGCAGTGGCGGCGGGTAGCGAATATGCGGCGATGGAAGTTAGTTCCCATGCTTTGGCACAAAAGCGGGTGTTGGGTTGTCATTTTGAAACCGCTGTATTTACTAATTTGACCCAAGACCATCTGGACTATCACAAGGATATGGATGATTATTTTGAAGCGAAAGCTCTGTTGTTTAGTCCAGATTATCTCAAAGGTCGAGGAATTATTAATGCCGACGATGCTTATGGCAAGAGCTTAATCGAACGTTTGGGACCAGAGAAAGTTTGGACTTACAGCGTTAGCGACAATACCGCCGACTTGCGGACTTCCGACTTGGAGTACGAGCAGGGCGGGGTTAAAGGAATGCTCCATACTCCCAAGGGCGAGACTTCTTTCTATTTGCCCTTGGTCGGGCAGTACAATTTATCGAATATGTTGGCCGCCCTGGGTGCTTGCCTCCATTTAGGTTTAGATTTAGCCGCTATGGCCGAGAAGTTACCGGAATTTCCCGGAGTCCCGGGACGGATGGAACGGGTGCAGATTAGCCCGGAGCAGGATATTAGCGTTATTGTGGATTATGCCCATACCCCCGACAGTTTGGAGAATTTGCTTAAGGCGGCGAGGCCATTTATTTCCGGTAAAGCAATCTGCGTGTTTGGTTGCGGGGGCGATCGCGATCGCACCAAGCGCCCGAAGATGGGTAAAATTGCTGCCGAACTAGCGGATGTTGCGGTGGTAACTTCGGATAATCCTCGGACTGAAGAACCAGACAAGATTTTGGATGATATTTTGACAGGAATACCATCGTCCGTTAAACCTCTTGTCATAGGCGATCGCTCTCTAGCAATTCACACCGCTATTACGATAGCAGAACCGGGAGATGGTGTCTTAATTGCGGGAAAAGGTCACGAAGATTATCAAATTTTGGGTACGGAAAAAATTCATTTTGACGACCGCGAACAAGCCCGAGAAGCATTGGAAGAAAGAATGATTAGTTCGTAATAATCGCCCTCGGCGATTCATTTCCAATTCCCAATTCCCAATTCCCAATTCCCAATCCTGGAGCGCCTTACGTTCTGCCGACTAACAACTGACAACTAACAATTAACAATCCTATTTCAATGGCAAGAAAATAGTCATAACTTCCCCCTTTTCCGGTCGCTGGCGCACCACTAACTTTCCTCCCATAGCCTCAAATAAATTCTTAGTCACGTTAAGATTTAAACTGAGGCTGCCCGTTTCGGGTTGAAACATGAGAAGGGGTCCGATAGACTTAAAAGATGTCGTACCGTTACCTGCAAAAATACACCGCTCTTTAACTCCCGATTTCGGTTGAGATTTTAATTGTAACTTAAGCTGATTTCCTGCGGAATTTACTTCCACCTGGATATGACTGCCACCGGGAAGATTGCGAGAGAAATTATCAATCAAACTGCCCAATACCTGGTCTAACATAGTTCCGTCGCTGACTACAGTAGGTAAGTTTGGAGGCAAAATAACTTCTAAAGTATGACTTCTTTGAGTTGCTTTCTTTTGCCATTTTGGCACGCTGTTTTCAAAAAAGTCTGCTAAAGAAATAGAAGTTAATCGCAAGTTTTTTGCTTCTTCTTCGCATTGCTTTTGCTGCTGAGTCTCTAACTCCACTGCCCGGAAAAATAAACCAAAGCGGTCTATTTGGTTCGTACATTCGGAGTCGATAGTTTGCAAGCGTTTTTTGAGAGTATCGGGGTCTATCTTCGGACGTTTTAACAGCAATCGAGTTAAGGTACGAATAGTTGCTAAAGGGGTTTTTACTTCGTGAGCGATCGCCTGTAATAATTCTACATCGGCAGAGCGACTTTTATCTGGCTCCGATTTCTCATTTGCCGCTGTAGCTTGCTTTTTATGTTTGGCAAATTTCTGCTCCAGTATTTCATTTTTTTCCTCCTCTAGCGGCATATTTTCTAACAGTAAATGGCTGAATTGCATTACTGTTTTATAATCTGGGGCTATGGGAGCAAATTCTTCCGCTAAACTATCCAACACTGTTAATTTATTAGAATAATATCGGCCGAACTTTAAATAAGGAAATTCTTCGTCAAATTGAGTGTTGCAATAAGCGCCGATAAGCAATACTCGTTGCCTGAGCAAACCCCAAGCTTTAGCAACTATTTCCGGGTCGAAAGAAAAGAGAAAAGCCGGTTCCTCCGCAGCATTTTTTCCTAATACCATTACCAAACTAAAGCTAGGAGTTAAAACCAAACAAAACTGCTCTTTTGCTAAAGGATCGCCCCCCCACAAAGGCAAAGTTTCTGGGGTTGGTGGCGCTGAAGATGTTCGATCTGTTCCGGGAAGTATCGGTAAAGTCTGCCTTGCCAAAATAGATAACCAGTCCAAAGCATTAGAAGTTCCGCTGGTAAAAACCGAAGTCGTGTAAGAATTAGCTAAAGCAGGATTGCTTAAAATAGGCGTTGGACCGGATAATACTAAACCGCGATCGCCCGGGCAATTGGAAGTAGAAGAAAACTCTTCTATTTCTTTATTGGGGGCAGATATTTCTCGCTCTAAAAGTAGATTAACAGCAGCGATCGCCCCATACCATTCTCTTTCTGCTTCCCGGCGTAAATCTTCGTTTTTAATTTTGCTTTTTTTTGCCCGAGAATTTCTTTTGAAATTGCTATTAGAGCCTTCCTCTGCTAACAGTTTGCTTATAGTTGGTAAAAAATTTTTATTGGCAAACATAAAACCACCTTCGGTATTGTTAA
>CALKCV010000007.1 GCA_938083405.1 uncultured Microcoleaceae cyanobacterium
TACATCCGTTTCACTCGTCCGCTGCTAACCTAGCTTTCGGAACCCGCTACTAAATCTATACGACTAAAGTCGTTACTACGAACGATCGCTCCTCCAAAACCAACGGCGTTTGAGGGGCGTTTCGCGGGGCGCGACATGAAACGCGCAGCGTGGCGGATGCCTTCCTTCTCGCCTTTTTCCTTCTGGGAGATATTAAAAGAGCGATCGCTATGATATGATGGGTTAATAACTAGAGGAGGTACTCATGCAGTTTCTTAAGATTGCCTTGCCAGACCAACTTGCGTCTTCCCTAGAAAAATGGGGAAATTTAGAACGTAAGTTAATCGAAATAATTGCAGTAGAAGCTTATCGCGAAGGTTCTATTAGCAGCGGTAAATTCCGAGAAATATTGGGTTTTTCAACCCCTTTAGAAGCAGATAAATTTCTGAAAGCTAAAGGGGTCGATTTAGATTACGATGAAGAGGATTTTATCGCCGATCGCCAAACCCACGAACAGTTAGAACGAGAGGGTAAATTAAAGAGCTTATGATTGTTGTCTCGGATACCTCGCCAATTTGTTATTTACTACTTATCGGCGAAATTAAACTGCTGCCTCAACTTTACGGTCAAGTTCTGATCCCTCGAATAGTTCAACAAGAATTATCGGACGAGCGATCGCCTATGGTAGTTAAAAATTGGATAAAAACACCTCCCAAATGGATAATAATTGAAGATGTTACCGTTCCTGCTGACAAGGATTTAGATATTATCAATGCCGGGGAAAAAGCTGCTATTAGTTTAGCCCTTAAGCAAGGAGCAAATTTAATTATCATTGATGAGGCTTTAGGCAGAAAGGTTGCCCGCAATAAAGGACTGAAAATAACTGGATTGCTTGGCATTCTCGATCGAGCTGCCCAAAAGAATCTAGTAGATTTTCCCCAAGCTATTGCTGCTCTCAAAGAAACTACCTTTCGTGCTTCATCGAAGTTAATTGAATCTCTTTTAAGTCAGTATTAACAGACAAATTGAGTTCGAGTTATTATAGGTAGAGCCACCGCAACGAAACCCAACAGTATTTGAGATTTTGTTGGGTACCGTTGAGGTTCTACCCTACCCTCGTAACCCAGCACTAAATCGTTTGCGAGTTTCATTCGTTACTACCTACGAACGGACGCTAACGCCCCTCCAAAACCAACGGCGTTTTAGCAGCGTAAGCCCTCCGGGCCGCTTCGCTTTCCGCGCAGCGTGGCGGATGCCACGATCGCCTTTTTTTCCTTCTGGGAGGTATGAGAAGAGCGATGTTGCATGCCGCTTGCGCAATGCCTTCGCCCCCCAAAAACGGAACGAGGTTACTACCGTCATTACCGGAGGCGATCGCGAACTGCAGCAGCAAACTTAGGTGCAGGCAATTCTAGTTCGTCTAAAACTTCCATCGCAGTTTTAGGAGGTCGCTTCAGTTGCGAGGCCTGTTCGGTAATGACGCGAGTCATTGCTTCTGGCGCGTCGTCTAACAAAACCATGAGAAAGCGATCGCTCGGTGCGACTTGATATAAGCAGTTCGAGATTGTCCGAGTCCAAAACCTCTTGGGCGACATACAGAGGACTGTAATTTTCTTTTAACCACTCCCACTCGTTCAGCCAGCGAAAGTCAATAATGGCCGTAGCATCAAGAATGGTTCCATTAAGAGATAGCATAGACCTCTGTTTCTTGACGGCACATTCGCATTTGTTCCACCGTTAGGTTGAGTAGTTCTGCCGCTTTGAGTTCGGAGATTTTCCCTAAATCAAGGGCCTGCCAGATAAGCTTTCGATAGCGTTGGTTTTCGGGGAAGTCTTCGGGTTTAAGTGCTGGCGGTAACTCCGTTGAATTGTTCGGGGGCGAACCATGCCGCTTTTTGTAAATAGCGCGAATTCTCTTCATTTCTCGTCGATCGTCGATCGCTCCCATTTGTGCCAGACGAGTTAAGATTACCTGGTAACTCACCCGAAAGTGTTGCTTGAGTTTAACAACATTTCGCTCGAACTCATAGACGCGATCCAATTCAGTTTGGGGAACGAGCAGATGACCTGCAAAGTAATTTGCCACTTTTTCCCGTGCTTTTTCTTCTTTAGTTCCCTCGCAGATGAGGCTATCTCCGTACTCGTCTCGATGAAATATCAGATGTCCGAGTTCGCGGGCGAGGGCAAACAACTGTCCTTCGATAGTAGTGTTGTGGGTGTTGACGAGAATAAACGCGCCGCCAGACAAGCTACAAGCACTAATTCCCAAAAAACCTTCGATCGCGATCGCCTCTCGCAAGACTTTTAAGCCTACTTCTTCCACCGCCTGAAATAGGTTAGTCGCGCCAACATCCCCCAACCCCAAACTGCGGCGAAACCGAGTAGCCGTAGTTTGAATTAATTTTTCGTTGCCTTCTAAGCGATCGCACGATAAAGTTTCTGGAGCAAAAGGACTCCCTCCCACTGCGGCTTCTATAGCGTTAGAAGTTTCTAACATTCGCCGAACTTTGGCGACCAATTGGGGTTTTTTCTTAAAACTGGCTAATGCCCGAAAACGAAAATCGGGTAATTGCGCTGGTGGCACTTGCAGCAAATCGTCCAAAGTGGCGTCCAAGGCACGGGCGAGGACAGACAGGGTTTTGCTGTCTGGAAGACTTTTGGCATTTTCATAATTTTCTATACTGTCGAGCGCGATCGCTGCCTTCAAGGCTAAGGCTTTCCGGGACAAGCCTAAAGCTTTGCGGTAGCGGGTCAGGTTCCCACCTATTCTTTCCTTCATGGCTGTGGCC
>CALKCV010000008.1 GCA_938083405.1 uncultured Microcoleaceae cyanobacterium
AAATTCCTCCTGCCCCGTAGGACAGGCAGGATGCCTGTCCCTACCGCTCAATTTTATAATTCGCAACCAAACGATACTCGCTACTCGCTGGAACTTCCACTACATCCTCAGCAGCATTAGCAGTCTCCACGCAGACGAAACGCTTGTAATCTCCTTCCTCCAAATCTGCCATTTTCGCAGAAATATCAACCCAAGGATTCCAAACTACAGCAGTTTTACTGCCAGTAGAAGAGATGAAAATTTTGCGACCCAAAGCAGCATCCTCAATAACTAGCTCGTTTGGCACCTTCGTGTAGATGCGATCTACTTCTGAAGAAATTGTGACCGCACCTTTCTGGGTCTTCTTCGCGCCGTCGTCTGTTTTATCGACGTACTCGATATCTTCCAAACCCAGAACCTTAACTCCATCGATATCCCCTACATTAAAATAGGTGTGGAGTGCCTGCGTAATGGAAAAAGCGCGAGCGCCCGTGTTGCGAGTTATCAATTCCACGCTCAGGGAATCTCCCACCGAAATCTCCATCGCCACCTCGAACCCTTGAGGCCAAATTTCTCGCGTCTCGGCAGTTTCCGTCAGTCCCAGCGTTACCTTAACTTCCCCCTCGGCCGTCGTTTGAGTTCCCAAAACATTCCACAGGCGATTCCTGACAAACCCATGACTGGGACGACCCAAACCTTCCGGGTCCGGCCCGAACCAAGGCCAGCATACGGGGGCGCCCCCTTTGATGGCTTTTCCTTCCTGATAATAGGCATTCTCGCTGACGAACATCAAGTCTTCTGGCTCGTCGATCGGTTGGAAAGACAGAACTTGCCCCCCATAGACGGAGATGGAAGCTTTAGCCTTGGGGCCATCGATTTCTATGAGGGGAAAACCGCCTTTTCCCTCTACGAATTTTAGTTGGTCTGCGATACCGTAATCGGCGTTTAATTGCTCGATAGTCATACTTTTTCTCTGCTGAACTGTTTGCTGCTGGCGAGCCAATATGGGCGATCGCCGCAATGGAATTATATCCCCCAGAAAGCAGCAAACCGGGTTGAAAAAAAAACCCGGTTTCTTGAGATTTCCGCCCCAGACTGGAAAACCAATAAAAAAAAGACCGGTCGAACAACCCGTCTTTTTTCTACTTTAAGTAGGTAAGCAAAAATATTTACATCAAATTATTTTTTATTGCCCCGTAGAACAGACACTGTGAAATAACTTGCCTGTTGGGTATGTAATTCATTTTGCGCTGGTACTTAAATCAAATGAAAATTAGTTATTATTTTTGCGCTTTAATTGAGAAGCACCCAATGCCAATACTCCAAGACCGAGTAAAGTAGCAGGTTCGGGAACATCTTCTGGATCGGGTAGATCTTTGGCAACCAGATCGATATTAAAATCACCGTGCTGGCTTCCATATGTGTTGTAATCTCCGTCGTATTTAAACCAGGTTGACAAACCCATATTGGTGTTCTTACCATTAGCCCCTTCGCCAACTTGAACTAAAAATTCACTACCGGTAACATCATCGATAGTAAAACTATCTCCATCGTAGAAAGAGCCTGCAACTCCGGTAAATACAGAATTTTTGGTGCTATGGAAGTCGTAGTAGTACCAACTATCGGTGTCAACAGGACCATCAGGTGCGTAAGCGAAGTCTTTCAGTTCTTTCTTCGGACCGCCCGTTCCTGCTGTGGATGACTCTCCCTCGAACCAAACATCAAAGTCCCATTTTTCGTTGGCATTGTTTTTCCCAACAACCGAACCAAATAAATTAGCAGTCCCATCATCGAATTCGTTAAAAGTTATGGCACCGTCGGCGACAAAATAGCTATCTCCCCCGGGTAAATGGGGTAGCCAGGCAACGTGATCGTGTCTTGCCATGTTATTGACACCATCAGAAACGGCCGCTTCTACATCCCAAGTACGAATCAGCTTGGCAGCTTCCGCTGGTGCTAGCCCGCCTAATAATAATGAACCGAGAACGAACGTGCTAGTTAGAAGTTTAGTTGTTTTCATTTGTTGTTACCACCCAAAAGTCATTTTTTTGTTGATAGCATCATTATAACCATAGATAGCCCTAAAATATATGAACTTTCTATAAAGATTGGCAGGAGTTTTATGAAGTTTCTGTAAAGACGATCTCTTCGAGGGCCAGAAACAAAAATGCCATTTTTGGAACCGATGCCATCCCATTAAAAAACCCGATTTCTTTGAGAAACCGGGTGAGGCAGGGCAGAAAAGTTTTAATAATCATTCATAGAAATTCATCATATTCAGACAACGTGAGTTTTGAAAAACAGTGGATTTTTTCAATCTCACCCTCTTTAAAGTCTAGGACTCTAGGAGGAAGGCGATCGGCTTTAACTTTTGGGAAAGAAGGGCTTCCCGGACAGGTTGCAAATTTTCTTACCGTCCAATACTTCCCTCCTTCCCGTCAGTTGATTTTAGCTCTTAGGAGGACTTACGACGACGGGAAAGAAACATTCCACCGCCCAAGAAAGCTAAACCGACTATAGCGCTGGGCTCTGGTACATAGACTTTAACAGGCTTATCATCGTCTTCGCGAATAGCCCTTTCTATGTCAGAAACATACAAGGTTGCGTGAGAAAGACCCGCTGCAACGCCATTCCCGTTCTGAGAAACACCTGCGGTAGTAAAGTCAAATATTGTACCTTCTTCGATGCCATCAAAGAAGTAAGAACTCCAGGTATTGGCAGCTTTTAAAACAAAGCTAAATTTGTAGTCGATGTCTTTCAAGAACTCTATTTGACCTTCGTTCTCGGCGCTATTATTAGTGATTTTAAACCAATCGGTACTACCACTCGAAGCGTCTAATTTATTGGAAAAGGTAACCGATGCGTTCTCATCATAGAGATCTTGAAACAGAGCTTCCACATCTCTTTTTTTATCATTTCCACCAAAAGAACCCTTACAATCATCGGCAGTTAATGCGCTGCTGAAGATATTATCCACATCGCAGCTTTGACCGGTCTGTCCGTTTGCAAAAGCATCTGTAGCCGATGCGGCAACGAACCCAACGCTCATTAAAGAAGCAGCCAATACTGTAGATAAAACCTTTTTCATTTTAATTATCCTCCTTTGTGTTGTTTTTTTACTACTTTAACTTTTCTACTTTAGAAAGAGATTTCAGTAGGCTTTCCCTGCCGTTCTCTTTGTTACCTTCTCTAATCATAACCCCGTTTCCTCTCTCACCGCATCCGCAAATCTGCTGAACTTTGTTTGTTTTAGCGCCGCTTTAAACGATGGTCGGCGAGTAGGTAACTCCGGTTGAAGCATTGCTTGGTGTTTTTAGCATAGCTACTGTTTTCTTAGATTACAACCCTTTTTGCCCCACTTTATCGAAACAATATAATCCTCCAGACTGGTCAACTAAGCGCTAATTAGCGCCAATGCTAGTGGTAGAACCCCTCATAGGTCTTTTACTGTTTCACACCTATTTTAAAGCTTTTGTAAAGAA
>CALKCV010000009.1 GCA_938083405.1 uncultured Microcoleaceae cyanobacterium
TTAGTCATTACCTATAGCAATCCGTGCAGGATTCGTGGCATATTAGAAACCCGGTTTCTCAAAGAAACCGGGTTTCTGGTATTGTCCCCGAAACCGCGCCTTCTGGACCCCAACTCCCCTATCGCCGACAAACTTAGTGCCGCCGTGACTTTTTACATCGACAACAAACCAATTGCCGCAAGGCGATCGCATTCGCAACATCCGCATCCCAAGTAGGCCAGCGCATCAAATTATACTCTATCTGCCATGCTTTACCCTGGAGAACTTCGAGAATGGAAGCCACCTCATTTTCCGCAGCAATAGCAGTTTCTACATCCGCAGAACGAGCGAGGTACTTATTGTCTTGCAAAGCAAACTTAATACCGGCTACACAGCAACAGAGAGCTACTAATCTCGCTATATTCGTCATATCTGCTAAGACAAATATAGTCGGAACAGCAACACTAACTACAGCAGAAATAATAGCATTTTTATACGGCTTCAAACCCTGCTGTGGGAGCGATCGCGCCATCTCTTTCCAATTATCTTTCGTCATCTATTAACTCAAATCGAACCCGCTTCAAACCCCCACCCTTAAACATCTTTAATCTTAAGATATATCTAACTTTTTCTGCCTTCCAGTAAATAGGTTCTCATCGGACCTTTACCCTTCACATCTACTATGCCCCGTTCCTTCCATATATATTTATCATACAAACGCTCGTAAGTTATTTTTGTCACTTGAATTGCACCCGGAATGCCATGAGATTCCATCCGGTTAGCAGTATTTACCGTATCTCCCCAAAGATCGTAAGCAAACTTTTTACTGCCGATCACTCCCGCTTCCACAGCGCCAGTATGAATACCGATGCGGACTTTTAGAGCTTGTTCTTGTTGAGTGGGAATTCCATTAATTTTATCCAAAATATCCAAAGCCATTTCAGCGATCGCCTCCGCATGGTCTTTCCTCGGAGTTGGCAAGCCACCGACCACCATATAAGCGTCGCCAATAGTTTTAATTTTCTCCAACCCGTACTTGTCAGCTAAATCGTCAAAAGCAGAAAATATATCATTAAGTAATTCTACCAACTCTGCCGGCGACAAATTAGCCGATAGCTTAGTAAAGCCAACCAAATCTGCAAACATAACAGTTACATCGGCGAAGCTATCGGCAATAGTGCTTTCCCCCTGCTTTAACCTCTCAGCAATTGCCTCCGGCAAAATATTTAACAGCAGGCGTTCCGACTTTTCTTGTTCGTCAGCCAACCTTTTTAAATAAGCTTGTTCTTGGTCTCGCAGTCGTTTTTTCTCAAGACAAGCGTTAATTCTAGCTTTTAGCAAAACCGGATTAAAAGGCTTCGATAAATAATCTTCCGCCCCCAACTCGATGCAACGAACAATACTCTCGATGTCCTCCACTGCCGAAACCATAACCACTGGGATATGACGCAGTTTTTTATCAGCTTTGAGAGTTTCGAGCAACTGATAGCCGTTCATTTCCGGCATCATAATATCTAACAACACCAAATCGAACGGCTGCTCCCGCATCATGTCCAGAGCTTCAAAGCCATTAGAAGCACCAGTAACCTTATGGCCCTGCCTTTGGACGCGGCGAGCCAACAGGTCCCGGTTTACTTCATTATCATCTACAACCAGCACGCTGCTCTGGCCTACTTTCATGTCGTCGCCTTATTGCTTAGAAGCTTTTGGATTTTATCTAGAAGTCGGGGAAACTCTACGGGTTTTGTATCGTATTCGTCACAGCCGGCAGCCAAGCATTTTTCCCTATCTCCTGCCATGGCATGAGCCGTCATGGCTATAACTGGGATATTTTGGGTTTCTGAATTGGCCTTAATCTGGGTTGTTGCCTGCCAACCATCAAGGACTGGCAAACTCATATCCATTAGAATTAAGTCTGGTTCTTTTGAGATAGACATCTCTACCCCTTCGGCACCGTCAACAGCTATGAAAACCTCATATCCTTTGCGTACCAAACGCCTAGAGAGCATATCCCGATTCATTTCATTGTCTTCTACTAATAGAATCTTGGGCATTGGTTTTCTTTGAAAATTTGTGCTGGCATTCTTGCTTATTAATTGCTTATTAATTTTTAAATAGGAATTTACGACCCGTTAACTCTTACTAAATTCGCTTTTTTTCGGCGACCCGGTTAGTTAGTAAATGCTTCTTTCTGTATTAGAAATTAGGCATCCTTCTCCTCGCCACCTCATAAGATTTCCTGCTAAATACCCACTTTTTTTTAAGGATAAATAACTTTACACAACATTCTTTTTATCGAGGTTGAATATAACTCAAAAGTTGGCAGTCAGGAACAATATAGCTATTAGGACTCCACAAATTCTGCATCATCCAGCGATTCCGTCGTTAAAAAGGCTGGCAAGCTAATTGTAAAGCTCGAACCTTTTCCTAACTGGCTCGCTACAGTCAGATCCCCGCCCATCATCCGACAGAACTTCCCAGAAATGGTCAACCCCAATCCCGTGCCTCCGTATTGGCGGCTCGTACCAGCATCAGCTTGAGTGAAAGGCTCAAAAACCTTTGCTAACTGCTCTTGGCTCATGCCAATACCAGTATCCCTTACTTGGAAAACAATCCAATCTCCATTTTCTGAATTGGTAATTGCTAAAGGGTTAATGGCCTCCCTTATCATACCATCAGGGGGAGAGATCGAACTAGGAGATTTCTTCCCATCTAAATCAAGAGCTGCCATCGGCGATCGCTCCTCTTGCACTAATGGGGCCTTTTGTCGAATTTCTCTGCTAACCTCCAGAGTAATTACACCATTTTCACTAAACTTAGCAGCATTGCTGAGTAGATTTAGCAGACACTGGCGCAGCTTCATCGAGTCGGAATGCATATTACCAATATCGGACGGGACATTGACCTCTAAAATATTAGAATTTTTATTAACCATCGGTTCGATTGTAGTTACCACCTCCCAAATAAGCGTAGAAATCGTAAAGTTTTCGAGATTAAGGCTGACTTTACCCGCTTCGATTTTAGAGAAATCTAGAATATCGTTAATAAGAGTTAGTAAATGTTGCCCGGCAGTATTAATTTTCTGCAAATCCCCTGTCAAATCTTCCAAACCATTATCTATAACCTCTTCGAGCATTAGCTCGCTGTAGCCAATAATAGCGTTTAGTGGCGTGCGCAATTCGTGGCTCATGCTGGCAAGGAAAGCACTTTTGGCCCGGTTTGCATCTTCGGCGGCTTCTTTTGCCCTCTGGAGTTCTTCCCCTCGCTTGCGTTCGGTAATATCAATGGCCATCGTCAGGGCGCAGGCTTCTTTGCCGAGCTCGATGGCCTCTACAGATAATAGCCAATCGCGAACTTCACCCCCATTAGTTTTTATTTTTACTTCCCAATTACTAACAGCATCTCCTCTGGCGAGCTTCTCTTTGATGTAAGTAAAGTCCGATGGGTTAACCCACATTTCTAATTCCTGGCTAGTTTTGGCAATAACTTCTTCGCGTTCCCCCCCAAGCTGGCGTAAAAAACTATCGTTGACATCTAAAAAATATCCATTGCTA
>CALKCV010000010.1 GCA_938083405.1 uncultured Microcoleaceae cyanobacterium
TTCGCCGCCGACATTTTGCAAGCTCAAGTTATGAGTTAGGGCCAAGTCGTTATCGTTTACCCTGGCAGAATAACCATTACTATCGGTGGCCCGCCCGCAAATACCGGAGAAATTGAAATTGAGCAATAAAGGATCGACAGCGACAGGACTGTATCCGCTTTCGCCCCAGCAAGCGCGGGCGTTAGATTTTTGCTCTAAAACTAAGAGCTTGTAGCCTTGATAACCTTGGGTATTGAGGGGTTGGGCGACGGCAACTACATCGTTTTGGTTGACTGGGGTTTCGTCGAACCGGTAAGCTGCTTCGGCGGGAGAGAAAGCGCCGATGCTTAAGAAAGCGGCAGTACCGAGGGCAGTTAGGGAGCGTTGGATTAAGTTTTTCATTTTGTTTGTCCTTCGTTTTGCTTAACTGTCTTTAATATAGTCAGCCTCAATTGGGAGATGTGCTAGTTGTGTGCTACTTTCTTCAACCGCACCCTTACTAAAGCTTTTTTGTTTGCCTTTGCCGCTATTATTGGGTTTTATCGGAGACAGTTGGTAGGTTGTCACCAGTTGAGAGTCAGCTTCGGAAGAATTAATAGTCTTTCTATTTATTAGGGATTTATTTTTCACTGTAAAAGTCCCCTTGCAAAAGTCCAATTTAGTTTTTACGAAGCATTTTGTTTGGTCCTTGTTATTAACAGTTGATTTTGTTTGCTGTATCTACTCTAAACAAATCCACTAGCCCCCCGTGAAGAATATTAGGGAGTTAAAAATAAAGTTTTATAATTGTTTGCGATTAATTCTAAAAACCTTTGGTTGCCTTTGAATTTTTTAGTTAGCCTCTAGTCGGCCCCGGTGCGTTAACGGCGTTAAATTAGGGAAATTTTGTTATCTTCGGTAAAATCGTTTAAGATAGATAATTGCGGTTTAAATCTTAAGCGCGCTCTTGGTTCCTCCACTGGGGGAAAAGGTCGCTCTTTACTGCCCTTGGCAAGGGAAAACCGGAAAAAAAGCAGGCGCGCGCCGCGCGCCATCTAAAAGAGAATCTTATGAACAATTCTGAATCAGAACTCAATCTACAAATCAAACCCCGTCCGAAGGAAACCGTATCTCTCCAGATACCAAAAGACACCTTAAAATCCCTGCAAGAAGTAGCGGACTATCGAGATATGTCTGTGGAAGCCTTGCTCAAATTTTATATCGGGCAAGAACTTCGACAAGAACTAGCTAAATTGTTTTCTAATCGAGTTGCTAGAACAACTCGCTAACCGTGGTTTGAATGTCACGCTTTCAAACCGTGACATCTGCAAAATTCATCTGTTGTGTTACAACAATTCAAGAGGGAAATCTAGCTTTAGGAGAAGTAAAGATGACTCAAGTTACGATCGAACTAGAGCCAGCGATCGCGCATTTGCTCGAACATCTGGCCAGGAAAAACAGCCGCTCTCTGGAGGCAGAAATTAAAGCTATTCTGGAGATGACTGCCCGAACCAAGGAAAGCGATAAAGCCATAAAAACTGCTGCGGCATGGGAAAGAATAAATAAAGCCAGAGCTAAGTATAGCGATCGCGTTTTTAGCGACAGCGTAGAACTATTGCGGGAGGACAGAAATCGTTGACTAACATAGTTGTAGATGCTAACGTAGCTATTAAATGGGTAGTCCCAGAAATTCACTCTGAAGCAGCACTCCGCTTGCAAGGTGGTGACTGGGATTTCTTAGTGCCCGATTTCTTTTTTCCAGAAATAGGTAATATTCTCTGGAAGCGCGTTCGTCGCAGTGAAACGACTCTAGCAAATGCGCTGGAGGATTTAGAAGCATTGATGGGGCTGCCTTTTGATGTCCGTCGGTCTTTACCTTTGATGCCACAAGCTCTCGAAATTGCAGTCGAAACTCAGCAAGCCGTTTACGACTGCGTTTATTTGGCTTTAGCTGCTACCAACTCATGCCAAATGCTTACAGCCGATGAGAGATTGTTTAACGCAGTCCAAAATCATAGCTTGGCATCTCATCTTTTGTGGGTGGAAGATTTGCCGTCAAAATCCTAGTTGTAGCTCTAAATTGTTTCGTTTCGCGATCGAACCAATTAATGGCAATAGTGGGAAAAAAATATCCGCCATCAAACTGTTAGCTTGATGGCGGTTTAAGGTTGCAATTTTGACTGTTTTCTTTCTGGTTATACTCGGCACGGGCAGAAATTACGCTTTTTTCAACAATAAACCAGTGCGTTTCGCGGGGCGCGACATGCACTCGAATTCTTGTCTGGATCGCCAGCTAAAAACGCAATTTATTGCCGTCTGGAGTATAAGTACTCGTGCAAAATTAATTAGACATCTGGAACTGCACGCGAGTGCCTGTTCGGAAGGGGGAATAAGAAATAATTGTATGTAAATATTTTTGCATGACTACTTAAAAGGAGCGATCGCTAACTCTTTTAATCTGCATCGCGATCGCCATCGTCATCTGCCATAACTATCGCAACTTCAAGTCACATCTATCCAAGAAATGCCGTTACAAAAGACGGGATGCTGCGCCTTCATTATTTGCATCGCGGCTGCGTCGTTTTGGCCTTATGACGACATCCCCTATTTTGCAATCCCCAAAAAAGTCTATGGATTCAACCATTATTTTTATAACACTTTGGCGGTTTCACAAGTTCACAACAAATAAGCAATTTCAGAACTGGCAGACTTCTACAGAAGCGATGTATTTATTGGATTAAGTTTAAGGAGGCAAGCCCCCTTAAAACCAAAGCTAGTTGGCCACATAACGCAGATATCCCCGGAAAAGCCCTTTTTGGCAAATTGGGCCTTAGTCTCCTGGAACTCTACTCCTCTAGCTTACCACTAGCCTCAGCAAATCAGGTAGGTACAATCATTATTGTAATAAAAATTAACACAAAACCTCTTTAAGATATCCCAGACATGGAAACTGGATACACGAAGAAACCCCAATACAGTCCTGACTTGCTCGAATTCGGGGAGCATGGCCCGTACAAATCTACCTAGATAATTGGCCTGAGTATGGCCTTAACTGTCCAACCGCAGGTCTATTATCAAAATCATCAGTTTTGGCCCAGGTCAAAAACCAATCATTTCGAGCTTCTATTTATCTATCGGTGGCGACTTCCCGTTTTTTACGCCAAATCTTCGTTTTTGTAAGAAAAATTTACATAATTTGTTAAAATTAGGAAAAGAAAAAAGCGTTTGGAGGTGCGATTTCTCCGGAACAAATACCTAATCGAGCAACCAATAAATTACCTATGTTATCAGATGATTTTCTAGTAAAAATGGCTCGCGATCGCCAACTATCCCGCGAACAGGAGGAGGTTTTTTTACTTAAATTTGGAAAATATAAAAACTATGAAGAAATTGCTCGGAAACTTAAGGTATCAAAAGAAGCTTGTCTGAAACGAATGGGAGGAGTTTACGATAAGTTTGGTATAGAAGGAGGAACTCGGGGCAAAGAAAACCGATTGCGAATTTATCTAAACCGCTTGCATCAAGAGTGGCAATTAAAAGACCAAGATTTTCTAGTCGGAGTTGGGAGTCACCCCAGTAGAGTTGTAAAATTAGAGCCATCTGATTCCGTTGTGGAACTAAAAGCAAGAATGGATAAACTAATTAAGGCATTGAATGTTAGCGAACAAAACTATAACGCGACTAATCTCAAAACATCATCCCAAAAAGCCGCATCAAAATTACCTTTGGAAGACCCGTACCAGTGGATAAGGCAGTTGCGTAGAAAATTGATAGAAGGTGACGGAATGAACCATGTACAGGAAACTCTGCGGGAGTTTAGCGCTCAACTGCCAGGAATAATAGAGCGCATAGCCGCCACATCCGAGCGAACTGAGTTAGAGATATCGCTGGAAATTCTCGATCGCATTGCCGCCGCACTTCAAAATGTAGAGCTGATGTCAGAATAAAAAAATTTTATCTACTTGCCAACAATAGTTATTTTTACTATTTTAAAACAGTATTTTGTCAAACATTACCAAAAAGAAAAATGTCTAAAGCAAAACGCGATCGCGGTCGCATCCTCTCCGTCTCCGGCCTCAAAAAACTAAACGATGCCATAGAACTATGGAAACAGCATAATAACCTCCGAGGCACTCTGGCGGAGCTCGAAGCGGAATCAGGAGTCGGTTCCGATACTATCAGTAAAATCCGTCAAGGTCGCGCCGGCGCCGATATCAGTAAAATTCAACAGTTGTTCGCAACTTTTAGCTTAAAGCTAGACGACGACGACTATTATTCGCCGAAAGAAGAACGAGCGCAAACATCCCTAGAATCCAGCGAACCTCTAGAACTAACGCCCGACATAATGGCCAGCGTTAGCGCAAGGATATTTTTGAGCTATCGCGATCGCCTCCCAGATGTGGAACTGGCGCGGCAGTTTGAGACGGCCCTAACTGCTGCGGGCCATCGGGTGTTTGTAGCGGGCGATCGCATCCGTCTGGGAGATAACTGGTTCCGCAAAGTTAACGAAGAATTGCAACAATGCGATTATTTGCTCTTGCTGCTGCCACCCTATTCCGCACAAAGCGAGTTACTGGCCTATCAAGTGCAACTGGCCAAGGAGTTGCAGGAGTCGAGGAGCGATCGCAAACCGATCCTCTTACCCATTCGCGTCGGCTTCCCCCTCAGCGAACCACTCAACCACGACCTCCGGGGCTATCTCTATCGCATCCAACAGCGAGAGTGGCAGTCTCCTGCGGATACCACGGGATTAATTAAAGAAGTTCTTACTTTACTCGCATCCGTAGTTCCCCCCCCGGTCTTGCTGGAAGAGGAGGAAAGCTGGATTTTACCGCCAGCGGAAATTAGTAGCGATCGCGCGGTTTCACCAGTCGCCGCCGAACCGGAATTACCCGGGGGGCAGGTTGACGTAGCATCTCCTTTTTATACAGAACGTCCTCCCATAGAAGAAAGGTGCGAGCAAACTATTTTACAAGCAAGCGCTTTAATCAGAATAAAAGCCCCCCGACAGATGGGGAAAACTTCTTTAATGGCTCGCATTTTGCACCGCGCTTCCAGTGAGGGTTATCGCACCGTTGACCTCAGCTTTCAATTACTAGATAAAGGAGTATTTAGCAACCTGGATAAATTCTTAAAATGGTTTTGCGCTTATGTCGGTCGCGAGTTGCGGGTTCCCAATCAATTAGATGATTACTGGGACGATATTTTCGGCAGCAAAGTCAATTGTAAAGATTACTTTGAGAAATATTTGCTCGCTCAAATAGAGACCCCTTTAGTATTAGCCTTAGACGAGATAGACAGGATTTTTGAATACCCGGATATAGCCGAAGACTTTTTGGGTTTATTGCGGGCGTGGCACGAGGAATCAAAACGGCGAGCTATTTGGAAAAAATTGCGTTTATTAGTA
>CALKCV010000011.1 GCA_938083405.1 uncultured Microcoleaceae cyanobacterium
TACCTGAGTCAAACCGTCCAAACAAGCTTGACGTTGCAATTCTTGGTGTGCCTCCCCTAGCTTTTCGTAAAGTTCGTGGAGGAGATGATTGGCCATTTGGTGAACTTGACATTGGGCCACGAGTAGTTGATGGACGTCTAAGAGCTTGTAAACTTGAGGGGCTGTTTCGACGACAATAGGTTCAAAGACCAATTTAGGCGATCGCTGCAATGCTAACCGGGTAGCCTCAATTACTACGGTTTGACCAGAAAGCAGCAAAATATCGGCCACGGCAAACCGATATAAAGATGCAAGCGATCGCCTCAAAAACAATTCCCGTCCGAAGGGGCGACTCAAACGTTCTAAAAATCGCGCTCGGGAAATCATGCCAAATAATTTACCCTTATCTGTTAAGATTACCCCGGGTAAATTGGGTTGATGCTCTAGTCTGGCGGCTGCTGCTTGTCCGTGTTCTGCGGCATCCACTTTAAAATCGTAAAGCGGCAAATGCTCCAGGGTTAATTCGACGGATTGCATTTCCAAGGGTTTGTCTGGAAAGGAGGCTACTGATAATTCTCGGTTCATTAAACTGAACATAAATTTACAACCTATTTATTTCTAATCTAAAAAAAACAATATTTACTGGAGATTCAAGGGGAGCATCTCATCGAAGTCAAAAAACCAAAAAATCAATTATTTTTGTCAGTGGTCAGCGGTCAGTTGTTAGTGGCCCAACTAACAACGTTCCGACTAACAACGCTCCAAAAAGCGTCAAATTCTTAGTTTTCTTCAAAATTGAGATGCACCCGATTCAAGAGCTTACTTACCCTTAAATCTATGCAGCTAATTTCTACAGCCCGAATGCTTAAATTCTGGCAAACGTCAATAACCATAAAGATGTTATTTAATTCTAAATACTGATGTCTTAGTTCCGGAAGGATCGAGAAGGGAAAGAACTCTCCCGTTCCGCTCTAAATTCAACCATAAATCTCTTAAAGAGAGATTTTAACAGACAAACATAGACTTATGTTGTTAACCCGAATTTAACTTGAGAGACTATTGCTCGATCGCGCTTGCAAAATAAATCCCAAAAACTGGAAACTATCCCATAAATAAAAAATGTCATCGACCTTAACAATTCAGTTAAATAACGCTTTTACTCTTTTTCTGAGTTTATTGGTAGAGGCCATACCTTTTCTGCTGTTGGGGGTTTTATTCTCGGGCATACTCTTATGGTTCGTAGACGACCGCCAACTGATAAAAATCCTGCCCCGCAACCCCTTACTCGGGGCTTTAGCTGGGAGTTTGGTAGGCTTTTTGTTCCCGGTGTGCGAATGCGGTAACGTACCGGTGGCACGTCGTTTTTTAATCCAAGGAGTACCACTACCGGTAGCGATAGGATTTTTACTGGCAGCACCTACCATTAATCCCATCGTTATCTGGGCAACTTGGACGGCCTTTCGCGACCAACCAGAAATAGTTGTTTTGCGAGTAATTTGTTCTCTGGCCATAGCCACCCTTATTGGCTTAATCTTTAGCGTGCAAAAAGACCTCCGGGCCATAGTCCAACCGGCGATCGCTCGTTTGTTACCGGAGGGCGAACCCCTACAAAATAGCAAAGAGCAACTCCCACTGGAGAGTTCTGCGCTATTAAAGTCGGGAACTTATTTACTGGGGGAAGCTGGTCAACCCGTGCGACTCGACTCGATGTCGTTTTTGCAAGTACAAACTTCTCCCCCACCGGGTTTCCGGGAACTAGAAAAAAGGGCGATGGGCAATCGTAGCAAGACCGATAAGAGCTCTAGTTCCTTTTTCCAACGTGTGGATAAAGCCCGCCTGGTTTCTTTGCTAGAGAGTATGGTGCAGGAATTGCGGGAATTGGGGGGAGTTTTGGTTATCGGTAGCGCGATCGCTGCCATTATTCAAGTGGCAGCCCCCAGAGAAATTATCCTCAGTCTCGGTCAAGGACCGATCACTTCGATTTTAGCGATGTTAACCTTGGGGGCTGTAGTCTCTATCTGTTCTACGGTGGATGCCTTTTTTGCCCTGTCTTTTGCTTCGACTTTTACGACGGGCTCTTTATTGGCCTTTTTGGTTTTTGGCCCCATGGTTGATATCAAAAGCGTCGGTTTGATGCTGTCGGTGTTTAAAACAAAGGCTGTGGTTTACTTGATGTTACTGGTAGCCCTGTTAAGTTTTTTAATGAGTCTGGTTGTCAATTTGTATTTGAGTTGAATGGGGCTAAGTAGTTAATAATTAATAATTAATAATTAATAATTGTCGGACGTTCGTCATCGAGGTGGCGAGCGAGCGTTAATACAGACCCAGTCTGCAAAGAAAGCAAACTACAAAAAACAAAGGTAAAATGACGGCGCGATTATCACAAAAGCTAGACAATCTCTACGATCGCGATTATTATTTATGGCTGGAAAGTACAGCAAATGTTTTGAGCGATGGGAGATGGAACGAATTAGATTTGGAGAATTTAATCGAAGAAATAGAAAGTATGGGAAGGAGCGAAAAAAGGGCTGTTGAAAGTAATTTAGTTGTTTTATTGCTCCATCTGCTTAAATGGTTTTATCAACCTTCTATGCAAACAGGAAGTTGGAAGGGGAGCATTTTAGAACATCGGCGGCGCTTGGAGAAGGATTTAAAAGCAAGTCCCAGTCTGAAAAATTATTTACAAGAAGTTTTTGCCGAATGTTATGAAGATGCCAGACAACAAGCGGCGGCGGAAACTGGTTTGCCTTTGGAGACTTTTCCCACGGCTTCCCCATTTACTCCCGAGGAAGCTATAAATAAGGATTATTTTGCCTAAATATTGTTCGTAGTAATCGCTAAAGCGATTTAAAAAATATTAATAAAATCGCGCTTTGCGATTACTACGAACGAGGGTTAAAATCTTTTTAAAAAATATTAATAAAATCGCGCTTTGCGATTACTACGGACAATAATGACTGGTAAAAAATCTCCTAATTCATTCTTAAAAAAAATTGCACCTTGGCTGGATGCTTTAGC
Source organism: uncultured Microcoleaceae cyanobacterium (assembly GCA_938083405.1). Taxonomy (GTDB): domain Bacteria; phylum Cyanobacteriota; class Cyanobacteriia; order Cyanobacteriales; family Microcoleaceae; genus CALKCV01. The sequence continues at coordinate 2,998 of CALKCV010000011.1, forward strand.
GATTTTAGGCTGGGGTTTTCTTTTGATAAAGTATTGGCTTACAGGCAAGTTGTACCTCTTAATTCACCCTAATTATTTCGCCTTGACAGTGGCCGGCGGTATCGTTTTAATTATTTTAGGGATTTTTAAAGTCTGGCAACTGCTAAAATCTTATCGCAGCAACCGACCACAGGGCGATCGCTCTGCTGTTGGGCATTTTACTTTATTTTCTCCTAGTTGGAGTAGCAGTCTGTTATTAATAACGGCGATTTTAGGAATATTAATAACCCCGAAAGTATTCGCCAGTCACACTGCTTTAGAAAGAGGTTTAACCGAATCATTACCGGTGACTCGCGCCCAACCGAAAGAGTTTAGAACTGCCAGTAGATCGCAAGAGCGATCGCTCATAGAATGGCTCCGAACTTTAAATGTTTATCCCGAACCAGATGCTTATAACGGTCAACTCGTTAAGGTAACGGGATTTGTTATTTATCCCCCCGGACTTTCTGAGCAATATTTCTGGATATCTCGGTTTATTATTACTTGTTGCGCTGCCGATGCTTATCCGGTGGGATTACCTGTTAAATTGCCGACG
>CALKCV010000012.1 GCA_938083405.1 uncultured Microcoleaceae cyanobacterium
AAGAGGCGCTAGATTCTTATAACCAAGCTATAAAGATTAAAGACGATTTTTATCGAGCTTGGATCGGTAAAGGTATTACCTTATTTTTCTTGCAGCGTTTTGATGAAGCTCTGGAGGCATACGATCGCGCTGTAGAAAGCCGACCTAAATATTATTTACCCTGGCACAACCGAGGTTCTTTATTAGCTGATGGTCTGCAACGATACGAAGAAGCAATTGAGTCTTATAAAAAAGCGATCGAACTCAATCGAGACTTTCATGTAGCTCACAGGGATAATGGTCTTGCTTTAATGCGATTAGATCGAAATGAAGAAGCCCTCGCTGCTTTTAATAATGCCATAAAAATTAATAATAAAGACTTCCCTTCTTGGGGAAGTCGCGCCATTGCTCTTGTTAAATTAAAGCGCTATGACGAAGCTTTGGCAAGTTTTGATAAAACTCTTTCTCTTAACCCCAACGACCCTATAGCTTGGGCAAATAAAGGTTGGGCCCTTAAAGAAATGCAGCGATATGAAGAAGCCCTCGATGCTTATAATAAAGCTATCGAAATTAAGCCAGACCTTCAATCGGCGATCGCCGAACGCAAGGAAGTTTTCGATCGCTTAAGAAGATACTGATCGCAATTAATAATTAATAATTAATAATTGAAGGAAATGTGTTTGATTTTGTTAGACCGTGCATTTCCTTTTTTCTTATTCTTTTTTTATTAAGGTTCTTTATTGCGACTTGATATGAGATGCACCCAAGATACTAAGAACGATTAACATTTTGCCAATTAACAATTAAAAAACCCGGTGTTTTAATAACCGGGTTTCGCAGGGATTGGAAGTTATTTTAATTAACCTTAATTTAGCTCCATATCTGGTGGCAAAAGCACGCGATCGATGGAAACCATAACTCCATTTTTTGCCCGTTGGGAAGAAAGGACGCTGACATCTTCATTCAACGCGATCTTATCTCCAGTCGCATCGAGCTCGATGTTCACCGGACTGCCCGCAACTGTCTCGATCGCTCCTGCTGCGACATCTTCATCAGACACCATCCCCTCCACCAGGTGATAGTTGAGAACCATCATTAACTTATCCCTGTTTTCTGGCTCAAACAACTTTTGACGGATATCTGTAGGCAAAGCCTCGAAAGCCTCATCCGTAGGCACGAAAACTGTAAACAGCACCTTATCGGGGTCGTTAGAATCTTTAGCTCTCAAACTTTCTGCCAAGCCTGCCTCTTTAACTACCTCAGCAAAAGTTTGGTACTCGGAATAATACTTGATAGCGGCATCAAGTTCTCCTGCAATAGTGCCATCCACGCTGCGACTGGTGGAAGTACTCGAAGGACTGAAAATACTAGCCGAGTAATAACTCTGGGCCCAGACCGGCAAACCGATGGGGAGGCTGATGCCCATGGCAACTACCGCTCCTGTTAACTTATTAATCCAATGGGGACGATTTTTATTATTCATATTTATTGTCTTCGCAAACTACAGTTAGATCTGGCTTTCTGGTATCTCCTTTACATCTCAAAAATGGGACTAAGCGATCCCGTCCAACCTACACCAGAAGCAAGACGCGACTACTTGCCCGATTTCTAGGTTTTCAGGGACAAACCCGAACCTTAGTCCCACTTACTGCCTGCTAATTTAGGCACCGATGATTTTAAGGGGTCATGGCCAGGATGGGTTTTGACCTTTCTACTCATCTTAACTGATTATAGGTCAAAACCAATGGGGGGTTGAACCACTCACTCAAAAGCCTAATTTGAGGGGTAAATTACTAAAAGGGTTAGACCCCTCAAATTAAAGTAAAAAAAGGTGAAAGTGGCCTACGTTGTTAGAAATGGAAGGCTAATCATGGAGTGACAATAGCGATCGCCCGCTGCTAAAAAAAAGTTGAAGGCTGCTATTCTATAAAGAAAGACTCGCTGAGGCTAACCTCAGTCTTTTACCAGGGAGAAATAAAAACATGAAATTAACCACAAAAAAAACCTACCAATCCCAAAGCAAACTCTCCAACACCAAAGTTAACAATTCCTCAGCAAATTCACTTAAGAATCGGATTGCTAATTCAGGGCAATCTTACATAGAACAAATTGGGGATAGGGAAAAAAACAATAATAAACTATCCTTTCCAGTGCAGCGATTATTCTTAGAAACCTTAGCTAATCGCATCTCTCCTTTTAGTTACTTAGCCTATTTAATCTGGCCGGCAGTAGCGAAAGCTCAACCAATAATTTCAGCAGACGACAGTAGCAATACTGCAGTTACCAGACAAGACAATCGCTTCAATATTCAAGGGGGTAGATTGTCCGCCGACGGCACCAATTTATTCCACAGCTTTAGCGAATTTAACCTCCAAAAAGGTCAAACAGCTAGCTTCTCCTCAACAGAAATTATTAAAAATATCTTAACAAGAGTGACCGGCGGCAACCAGTCATTTATCAACGGCACCGTACAAGTCGTCGGCGGCAACGCTAATTTATACATAATGAACCCGGCAGGCATTGCCTTCGGTCCGAGCGCCCAACTCAACGTACCCGCTTCCTTTACCGCCACCACGGCCAATGGCATCAGATTTAACCAAGCTTGGTTTAGCGCCACTGGTACTAATAACTACGAACAACTGGTTGGAACTCCCAGCGCTTTTGCCTTCCCCAGACAACCGACGGCCGTATTCAACGCGGCAGACTTAGAGGTCAAACCGGGGCAGGATTTAACTTTGATGGGTGGCAGCGTCATCAATACCGGTACTCTCAAGGCCCCCGGCGGTAACATTACGATCGCCGCCATACCAGAACAAGGCTTGGTCAGAGTTAGCCAAGAAGGTCATTTATTGAGTTTAGAACTGCCTTCTAAAACCTCCCCGGAAAATAATATCGATCCTCTCTCCATCCCAGAAATGCTGACCGATGGCAGCAGTCCCGCTCGCACTCATGCTACTGGGGTTACTATTAACAAGAACGGACAATTGGTGCTGACTGGAGACGAGACTGGTTCGCCGTCTCCGGGTAGCGTAGTTGTCACCGGTAATATTGATGCATCGAGTCCGGTGGAGATCGCCAACCGTTCCTTAGCGCCATTACCGACGGAGGGAGGAAGGGTCCACATTTTTGGTTCTAATATCGACCTCAGTAACGCCCAAATTGATGTCTCTGGAGAGACTCGCGGGGGTACGGTTACTATTGCTAACGCTATAACTAACGCCAATTCCAATATTCCAGTCATCTACCAGTGGGAAAATCCAAGCAACCTTCGCATCAGTCGCGATACTACCATCTCTGCCCGCGCCCGAGGGGACGGCAGGGGGGGAAATGTGACCGTCTCCGGCGATGGCTTAGATGTCTCGGGACATATAGACGCTAGCGGTGCAGGTTCTGGCGGCGGCGGTTCTGTAGAAGTTTCTGGAGCGGGCAGTTTTAAGGGCAGCGTCTCACTCAGTGCAGAAAATGGCAATCTCGGCAGGGTGCTACTACAAGGGGAAAATATTGCCATTAATTCCCCGCAGACGGATAATTCATCTGCTACCAATTCCCAGCTAACAGTTCCCGAAACTACAGTAGAGAACTTGACAACTCATGCCGAGGTAATTATGGAAGCTAATAACGATATTGCGATCGAAAATCTATCCGACGATCGCCTCAGTTTTAATAACAACAATAATAACAATAGCAATAATAGCAATAACAATAACTACCGCTACCGTTCTGCTTTACCACCGGGTTCGGTGACTTTTGTCGCAGATGCCGATGGCAACAATTCTGGCTCGTTTTCGACTAGAAATCGCACGGCTCTTTTTACTCAAGGAGGCAACGTCACTATCTCTGGCGAAGATTTAAGAGTTGGCAGAATTGATGCCGGTGGCGGCCAGATTAATTTAACCGGCAATAATATAGATTTAACTGGTGGAAATAGTTCTATTAGTAGCAATGGCGCGACTATTAATATTCAACCGCGATCGCCTAGTCGAAATATTGTTATCGGCTCTTCTGTTGGTTCTCCCGCAGATATTATTTCTCCCGATGTTTTGAATCTTTCTGGGCAAGATTTCGCGGCTTTAGCGGATGGTTTTGCATCGATTAATATCGGTCGCTTGGATGGAATTGGTACGATTAATATCCAGAATTTGCAGGTTAGCGACGCGATTAATTTTCAATCTCCTGGAGGCACTATAGAAATTAGCGGTGAAATTACTGGGAGAGATAATGCAGCCATCGCTATTAACGCTAAAGTCACGATTAATAATACGGAAATAACTAGCGACAATGGAGATTTTCGTTTTAACAGCGATATTAATATTCGAGGAAATATCGGCAAAATTAATAACAGCATAAATGCCGCCACCGCCAGCAACAATTCGGCGATTTCCCCTGGAGCGATCGAGCTTCTTAGAAGTCAGGAATTAATGGCAAATTCTGCCCTAAATACCAATGCGGAAGTATTGAGCGATCGCGACATTCAGGAATCCTTAAATAAAATTGCTCGGCAAACAGGAAAAACACCCGCTGCAATTTATGTTGTTTCCCGCGCCAATCGATTAGAACTAATATTAGTCACTCCCAACAAAGCGCCGATCTTTAAAAGCATTGAAACAGCGGACGAAGATTCTTTGCGGCAACAAATGCGCAAATTTATTGGTGGAGTCAGCCGTCCAACTCCTAGCAAGCCGGATAGATATTTAAGCGCCGCCCAACAGTTATATCAATGGTTAATTGCGCCCCTAGAATCGGAATTAGAGGAACAAAAAATAGATACGTTAATGTTTTCCCTCGACCCGGGAATGCGAAGTTTGCCCCTGGCGGCCCTCCACGATGGCAAACAATTTTTAGTAGAAAAGTACAGTTTGGGATTAGTTCCTAGTATCAATTTAACGGATAGGAATTATAGAAATCTGAAAAATTCATCAATTTTAGCAATGGGAGCATCTCAATTTAATAATCCCAACGTCGTACCTTTACCAGCGGTGCCGATGGAGTTACAAACAATTACCGATGACTGGCAGGGAAAAGCTTTTATGAACGAGTTTTTTACTCTGGAGAATTTAAAGAAACAACGGGTAAAAGGGGGGGCACAAATCGTACATTTAGCAACTCATGGAACTTTCGATCCGGGAAATCCTAACGATTCTTATATTCAGTTGTGGAACGATAAATTGAAGTTCGAGCAATTGCGTCAGCTAACGGCAGATGGAGAGCAGATAGAGTTGTTAGTTTTGAGCGCTTGCGAGACAGCTTTTGGTAGCGTGGATGCGGAGTTGGGTTTTGCCGGGTTGGCGGTGCGATCGGGCGTGAAATCTGTCTTGGCGAGTTTGTGGCAGGTTGACGATGCGGGGACTTTGGGATTGATGAGCGAATTTTATCGCCAGTTGAACCAGCAGGAGTTGACGGTAAAAGCGGAAGCCTTGCGCCAGGCACAAATTTCTATGATAGATGGGGATCTGCGGGTTCAAGGCGGTCAATTGCGCAGTCGCAGTCGCGGCGGCGGGCTACCTTTGCCGGAAAGCGAGGACCATGAGGAGTTGAGTTTATCCCATCCTTATTATTGGGCTTCGTTTACGATGGTTGGCAGCCCGTGGTAAGTAATTAATAATTAATAATTAATAATTAATAATTGTCGGACGTTTCGTCAGGGGGGCGATAGAGCGTTAATAATTGCGTCGTTTGCGAATAAATTTTTGAACAAAAATTCCGCCGGGATCTAAGCCAAACCTTTAAGGGATTTTCAAGTTGTAGTAGCTCGACACAGCTAAAATGATGGGTAAAGCATGCCAGATCGTAGTAATCGCGCTCCGCGATTCATAGATATCAATCGCGGAGCGCGATTACTACGAAGCAAGCCCGATCGAAGTTTACCCACAATTTTAGGCTAGATGTCCTAGTA
>CALKCV010000013.1 GCA_938083405.1 uncultured Microcoleaceae cyanobacterium
GGAGATGCGATTTTCCGGTGTCACCGTGTCACCGTTTCACCGTGTCACCGTGTCCTTTCTACTCAAAAAGAAAAAACTTACCCTTGTAAGGGGTAGTGGGGGGATCGTAACGAAGTTTTGACTCTCCAGGGGACTTTGAGATTTTCCAGTTCCCCCCGAATCTCCGGGGGACTTTGAGATTTTCCGGTTCCCCCCTTTTTAAGGGGGGATCGTAATATCGTACCTCATAGATTCAAGAATCGTTATCAAAAGCGAAGAAGAAGCTGCTGCGGTGGCTCTTCTTCGCTTTTTTAGTGTTTGGAGTACGATCGCTATTTTTGAGTACGAGTGCTGGCGATGAGTTATGTAGGTAAGCTTTTCTGGGATGTTTTCGAGGTGGAGACTCGACATCCGGAATTGACATCAACCGATAGAAGAAATGATTAAGAGCGTTTGAACTAAATTAAAATAAGAGAAATTATGGAAATATCAGCAGCATCATCCTTTGCTATTGCCGGACATCCAACTATAGAAACTGGAACTCATAGCAAGCGATCGCTATATACGAATATAGAAACCGAACTCCAAAACAGCGAAGTCTATCAAAAAGTTTTGGCGAATTTAAAGACGATGTTAGGGGAGGCGGGTGCGAAAGCGGACGGCTTCCTCGCGGCAGTCGGCAGAGAAGCTATTCAGTTAGCTTTAAAAAAATTTGCTAAAAAATATCGAAGCGAACTGCAGGCAGTTGCTCAAACTAATATGTCTTCAGAATTTAATAATCCCGAAAAAGCCGAAGGGACGGACAATTCCCAAACTGAGGCAAAAGACGATGCTACTCCCGGCAAACCAGAGCAAGAGCAGTCGGCGGATATGGAGGCTGTCTCCCAAGCCAAAGATGGAGAAAAGGATGGAGAGAAAGAGCCTGAAACTGGGACGGAATTAGCCAGTACGGATAATAATTCTAATACCGTCGAGTCTAGCTCTAGTTCCAGCGAAGAGAAGAACGAGAAAGTTGAGGAAGTCAAGAAGGGTTCTTCTGGAGGTTCCCCCAAGAGGAATAAGAAGAAGAAAAAACTAACTAAAGCGGAAAAAGCTGCCTTGGAAAAAGCGTCTAAGCGAAAGGAAATTCTCCAAGAAATAGGTCAAGAACTGCGCAAAGCAAGAGTAACCCGCTGTTTGTCTCTCAAACAAGTTCACGCTCAAACTTTAGTGCCGCTGAATCATCTCGACGCTATAGAAAAAGGAAATATCGAAAAGTTACCAGAGGATATTTATGTTCGCGGCTTTATCTATCGACTGGCAGATGCTTTGGGTTTAGATGGTGGGGCTATGGTAGCGAGATTGCCTGATTCCGACCCCCTTCAAGGCATGACTCCTTCCTGGTCCGGTGTCGGTAAGGGCTCTGGTCCTGGTTTTGAGTTGCGTCCTTTACATTTGTATGTGGGTTATACCGCTTTAATGGCTGGTGCCGTTGGGGGGCTGACTGCGGTAACGCAGCACTCGAACCCTGGGGCGCAGTTCGCGCCAGAAGTTCCAGATGGAACGACGGAGGCGATCGCTCGCTCCGACCGAGGCACGGAAGTTACGGCTACACCCGGTTTGCGCTCTACTGCCAGGGGTATTGTGGTTGGTTCTGATATTGCTCCCCCAGAAATGATGAATTGATTTTGCGTGGAGCTTTCTTTTGAAGATTCACAGAAACCCGGTTTTTAACACAATACCTTCGCCAAAATAAAAAATACCATTCGTAGGTAGCGCGCACGCGCAGCGAAACCCAACAAAATCGCCCTGCCCTGCGTAGCTACACCCAACCTACGAGTTTTAGGGCGAAGGTTTTGTAACAAAAACCGGGTTTCTTGATTTTTGACAGGCAAGATGCCTGTCCTACGGGCGACAATTGTTAATTGTCAATTATTAATTGGCGGGCTAACTCTGCCGCTTCCAGGGCCGATCGCCCCGACACATCTACTTTATAAACAGAATTCTGTCGCTGTTGCAAGCCGTAACTATAGGTTTTGTCGTAATAGTGGAGAACTAGATCGAAAGCTGCCGCGTGTTTCCCTTCTTTCAATAAACTAACAGCTTCTTGAGTTCGCAAACCTCCCAAACGCTTGCGGATCCTTTCTGTGGCGGCGATGAGTTCGTTAAGATCTGCTTTGCCGTAAACATCGACGATCGCTTTTAATCTTTCTTCGCGAGTTCTAACTACTTCTACCACTGGGGCCTCTTCCATCTGTTGAAAAAGCTCTTCTGGGATCCGGCAAGTTCCGATCCGCTTGCTCTCTGCTTCGATCCATAAAGGGCGATCGCGCTGAAACCCCTTCCACTCCATGGCTATTAAGTTCCAGAATTGCTCGTTAGTCGGTTGCGGGCCCAACCCTAACGCTCCATAACTGCTGCCGCGATGGTTGGCGAGTCCTTCTAAATCTAAAACTTGTTCTCCCATACCCGCCAAGGCTTTCAAAATATCGGTTTTCCCCGAACCGGTCATGCCGCCGAGAAGAATAATCTTTTGCGCTACGGAAAAGAGCGATCG
>CALKCV010000014.1 GCA_938083405.1 uncultured Microcoleaceae cyanobacterium
ACAAATAGAAATGAGCGATTCTCCAGTGGCAGGACCTCCTAATTTATTAAATTTATTAATTGAAACGGAAGAAACGGAAGAAAGGGAAGAATCAGAATCGGAGGAAAAAAGTAGGGATGTTACGAAGGTTACGGCGATTAATCTGCGGTTATCGGAGATTGAGTTTGCTGATGCTAGAGTAACGGCTTGGCGCAAGGAAATTAGCAAAAAAACAGGAAGATTAAACCAGCTACAACGCAATTACAAGAAAAAGCAGCGCGAACTTGCTGTAATTGAGGCTGAGTCTGCTTGGCGGGCAAGTTGGCACGAGGAATAGTTAACAATTAATAATTAATAATTAATAATTAATAAGTGATAATTAAGCGTGCCTAGTTAATGGAAGATTACTTTCATTTAATTAATTGAGGGAAAATTAAAAATTGAAGATTAATTGAGGTCTGTAAAAGGCGAAAAATTGTAAAAGAAAGAGAATAGCTATGAATACTGAAAAACCGGATTGGTTGCGTTTAGAAAAGGCTCTATCAGTAGAGGAAAAAACGGGCTTTAATAATATTCAGGGAAAGCAATATTTATTTAACGATTTTTTGAGTCTGAGTTTCAGCAAGCCACTGGATATTTTGCCTAGTTTTTATGGTCGCAAGTGTCAAGAAACATCGCGTCGGTTTGCGATCTATTCTCAGATGAGCTTAGAAGAACGGCAAAATCTGATAGCCAAGACTAGGGAATTTATTATAGAGCTAAAGTCTGTCTGCGAGGCAGCAGAAAGGGCGGATAAAAAGAAGAGAGAAAGGAAAGAAGAAGAGAAGAATAATTCAAAGGTAGATCGCACCAAGCAAGTTTCTAAAACAGCAGTTAATGTAGCAAAATTTAGCCATAATAGTGATTTAGATCGACCATTAACATATATTAAAGGGGTGGGTCCGAAAAATAGCGATCGCCTTGGTAAATTAGGATTGCAAACAGTCCGCGACGTACTTTTTTATTACCCCCGCGACCACATAGACTACGGTAGTCAAGTCCCTATTAAAGAACTGGTACCGGGAGAAACTGTGACGATACTAGGAAAAATTAAGCGTTGTAGCTGCTTCAATACCCCAAAAAATAAAAAATTAACTATTCTGGAAATAATTATAAAAGATGATACGGGGCAAATAAAAATAACTCGTTTTTTTGCGAGTATTAGGTTTAGTCATAAAGCCTGGCAGAATCAGCAAAAAAATCTTTATCCGAAGGGTGCGGTAATAGCGGCGGCGGGGTTGGTGAAAAAAAATAAATATGGGGTGACTCTGGATAATCCCGAATTAGAAGTCTTAGACAGCGAGGGCGGTGCGATAGAATCGATGAAAATAGGTCGCTTGCTGCCTGTTTATCCTCTAACTGAAGGAGTGGGAGCAGATTTAGTCAGACGAGCGGTAGTTGGGAGTTTGCCTGGTGTAGAAAAAATTCACGATCCTTTGCCGGCGGCGTTTTTAGATAAATATCAATTGATAAATCTACAATATGCGATCGCCAATATCCACTTTCCGAGCGATCGCGACTGTCTGTCTGCGGCCCGTCGCCGTCTGGTATTCGATGAATTATTCTACCTCCAATTAGGACTGCTCAAACGCCGCCAGGAACACCGCAAAATCCAAACAAACGCGGTTCTACCAGCGACGGGGGAACTAATAGAACAGTTTTATAAACTACTTCCCTTCGCTCTAACTAACGCGCAGAAAAGAGTCATTAGCGAAATTTTAATCGATTTGCAAAAACCCGAACCGATGAACCGACTGGTACAAGGGGATGTGGGGGCTGGTAAGACGGTGGTAGCGGTGGTGGCGATGCTAGCTGCTATTCAGGGAGGTTATCAAGCTGCTTTAATGGCACCCACGGAGGTACTGGCAGAACAACATTATCGGAAATTAGTAGCTTGGTTTAATTTGTTGCACTTACCAGTAGAACTTTTAACTGGTTCGACAAAAGCGGCAAAGCGCAGAGAAATTCACGCTCAATTAGAAACTGGAGAGTTGCCGGTTTTGGTGGGAACTCACGCGCTAATTCAAGATGCGGTAAGTTTTCAGAAATTGGGTTTAGCTGTAATTGACGAACAACATAGATTTGGGGTTCAACAAAGGGCGAAATTGCAGCAAAAGGGAGAATCTCCTCATGTTTTAACTATGACTGCTACGCCTATTCCTCGCACTCTGGCTTTGACTTTGCATGGGGATTTGGATGTGAGTCAATTGGACGAAATGCCACCGGGGAGGCAGCCTATTCAAACAACTACTTTAACTGGGAGACAGCGTAAGAAGGCTCACGATTTAATCCGCAGGGAAATAGCGCAAGGACGACAGGTTTATGTGATTTTGCCGTTGGTGGAAGAGTCGGAAAAATTGGATGTTAAGTCGGCTGTAGAAGAGCATCAAAAGTTGGCTGAAATTTTTTCTGAATGCCTGGTGGGTTTGCTTCACGGTCGGATGAGTAGCGCCCAGAAGGAGGAGGCGATTAATGATTTTCGGGATAATAAAACTCAAATTTTAGTATCGACTACGGTGGTAGAGGTTGGGGTGGACGTGCCTAATGCGACGGTGATGTTGATAGAAAATGCGGAACGTTTTGGGTTGTCTCAGTTGCATCAGTTGCGGGGTCGGGTGGGTCGCGGTTCTCACGCTTCTTTTTGTTTGTTAATTAGGGGGGCGGGGAGTAATGATGCGATCGAAAGATTGCAGGTTTTGGAACAGTCTCAGGATGGGTTTTTTATTGCTGAGATGGATATGCGCTTGCGGGGCCCGGGGCAAGTTTTGGGTACTCGCCAGTCGGGGTTGCCGGATTTTGCTCTGGCGAGTTTGGTTGAGG
>CALKCV010000015.1 GCA_938083405.1 uncultured Microcoleaceae cyanobacterium
AACAGTTCGTAGTAATCGCAAAGCGCGATTCTTCCCTTAAATTCGTAGTAATCGCGCTTTGCGATTCTTTTATAAAATACTACTAACAATCGCTAAAGCGATTACTCCGAATAATCGCGCTTTGCGATTACTACTTAACAATTAAAACGGATTGTAAATGACAGAAAAATAAACTCCGTTTTCTTGCCAAGTTCTTTCCTCCGTGGATGTTACTTCAATTAGCGGAATGCCATAATCGATACGACCGGTCAACTTGTCGTCCAAACGCAACTGCAAACCTACCCCCGCACCCAATAAAGTATTATCCTCTGGGTCTTCGACGCCGGAACTATTCCAACCGGTGCCGAAATCGATAAAAGGCACTACCTGTATTACCCCTTCCTCGCCGATGCGGACCAGCGGCAACAGCGCCTCTGCCGAGACTAAAACCCCGTTATCCGTCAGCAGGAAATCTTGTCGATAACCCCGGACGCTGCCCAACCCTCCCACGGCAAATTGTTCTAAAGGTACTAACGCTCTCCCTGCCAGTTGGACGTCGGAACGAATTACCAATAATGTCTCGGGGGCCAGCAAGCGAACGTATTGGGCCTGTCCCCGCCAGGAGAAGAAGCGGCTGTCTGGAGGTTCGGCGTTAACCGTCGCGTCTAAGACACCCACTCCGAGGTTGAATTGCGATCGCGCCGCTAAAACCGAGTTCGCGTTCCTCTGGGTCCATGCTTGGAAAAACCGCACCGCCGATACCCTCGTTTCTCCCCGATCGCTTGCCCCCGGCGAGAGGGGCTCGTTGACTCCTAAAACGCTGGTCTGACTTTGTTGGTGGGAGAGAGTTAAGCCGAAAGCTAGTTCTCGGGTGGGGGTTTCATAGATCGGCTGGCGATAGGTGAGGGCGTAGCGTTCCGAGTCGCCCTCGATGTCGGCGCGATCGAACGGTGGCTCCACTATATCGGAAGTCGTTCGATCGTATTCTAAGGCGATCGCTCCATTGCGCGGATTAACGGGCAAAAGGTAACGAATACCATACTTATCGCTACCGTCAGTATTTGCATAGCTGACAGCCAGCCCATCTCCCAACCCCAATAAATTAGCCTCCCGAATCTCGCCCCCCCGCCGGAAACTCCCCACGCTCGGACTTCTGCCGTTGTCTATATTTAGACTAACGCTAAAAGTATCTGCCGGCTCCACTTCCACCCTCAGCAAGCTTCGTTCCGGTCTGGAGCCGGCGGATAGCTCTGCCGACAGACTATCGATAAGAGGGTCTAGTTGCAGCTTTTGTAAAGCTCCAAGCAAGCGGTTGACGTTTAGGGGAGTGCCGGCAGCGATCGCCAACCGGCTGCGAACGTAACCGGGGTTAAGCCGACCGTCAATATTAACAATAATATCTTCCAATCCTCCTTCGATTATCTGTATCGTCACCGTTCCACCGGAGAGATTTTGTCCGGCGGGAATCGCTGCCCCGGAGTTGATAAAGCCGGCATCGACGTAATATTTGGTAATAGCCGTCTCTGCTTGCAAGAGTTCGGCAAAAGTTAGGGGGCGGTTGGTAAACTCTGCTAGCGCTTCTGCCAACTCTTCGCTGCTAAAAGCAGTGTTGCCGATAAATTCAAACCCTTCGATGGCGATCGCTTCCTCAACTTCCGGCCCCTCTTCCACCGGAGAAATAGGAGAAACCGGGACTTCCAGAGGAGAAGGGGGCGGCGCTTCGGGAGTCCGAACCGGTTCCGGTGGCGGGGCAGGAGGAGTTATGGGATTGGGTAATTCGCTTTGGGCGACCTGCCCCGGGGGAAAATTGGGCGGCGGGCGATAGCCACCATTTCCTTCCACAGCAAGGGTTTCCCCTACTGGGACATCATTACCTCCATAAGTATTTGATAAGATTGGTTTGTTAACCTGCCTCTGGGACTTTAGAAAAGTTCTAGGCGGTGGGATGGCCATCGCGGGGTTTGTTTTGACCATTTTTCCTACCGTACCCAATACTAGAGGTACTACCAACCCATAAAGTTTAAAATTTGAAGTTTTTAGCACGGTTAAGTAATTAATAATTAATAATTAATAATTAATAATTGTCGGACGTTTCGTGACTTGTGGCGTTCGAGGGTTAATACAAGCGCCATCCGCAGGGAAGTTTTTGTTTGAAGTATTTTGCACGACTGCTTAATTCCAGCTTATAACAACAATTTAAAAATCAAAAATTCAAAATTCAATTACATTCTTTCTGGCAGATGTCGAGTTAGGTTTGCCCCGTAGGCCATTCCTTGACAAGAAAATGATATCATCTACGGTTGGCTTAGTGACAAACTCTAAAAAATTCAAGTTCAAACTAGGCTTTTTTGCCAATGCCAGCCCGTATTCCGCTCTGACTTTGTTCTCCGGTCGGAAAAATAAAAAGTTAACCTTTAAGCAGATAAGTAGTTCGGCATACGCAATTTTAATTCAAAAAATTTATTCGCAGACGGGGCCCGTGTTAACGCTCAGAAGCCCTTGAGATAAGAAACGTCCAACAATTATTAATTATTAATTATTAATTATTAATTACTTATAGGAGTCTTAGCCCCCATGTCAAACACCCCCTGTCCCATGCCCGAGGTAAGAGGAATCGCGCCCGGCCCCAGACGAGGCAAAATCTCCCCAAAACTCTTGGTCCGCCAAGCCCTAAAAATTCCCGGAAAAGTTCCTTTACGGGCAATTTTGGTAGTGCCTTTTGTCCTCCAGATTTTTGGCGCGGTGGGATTAACCGGCTGGCTGTCGTTGCGCAACGGACAGGAGGCGATAAACGAGGTGACGCTACAATTGCGCGGGGAAATTAGCGCCCGCATCGAACAAAAACTGAGGGATTATTTACAAGCGCCCCGGGTTATCGCTCAAATTAATAAAGACGGTATCGAACTGGGTCATCTAAACCCGGAAGAAACCGCGAGTTTGACGCGCCAGTTTTGGCGTCAGAGGTTTTTGTTCGAGTCGGCGAACGTATCGGCTATGTATTTTGGCGGGGAAAATGGGGAGTTTATCGGTTTGGGGTTTCAGGAAAATAAGAGATGGCAGATCGGGAGGGCGGGCAAGTCCACTGGTGGCAAGTTTACCAGTTTGGCGATCGCCGAGGACGGAAATCCTACTACCGTATTGGAGGTGGGGGGAGATTACGATCCCAGGGTCAGACCTTGGTATCACAACGCGATCGCTGCTGGCAAGGCTAGCTGGAGCGATGTTTATGCAGATTTCAAGGAACGCAGGCTCAAAGTAACTTTGGTCCGGCCGGTTTATGAAGGCGGCGGGGAATTGTTGGGGGTGGTGGGAGTGGATTTTGTCTTGTCTCACATCAACGAGTTTCTGGCAAGTCTGAAAATTGGTAAAACCGGACAGACGTTTATTGTGGAACGTTCTTCGGGATCCGTCATAGCTTCCTCCACCAGCGACAAGCCTTTTGTTATTAACGGGGAGAATCTCGATCGCATTTCGGCAGAGGATTTAGAAAATCCTTTGATTAGTCAGACTGCTAAATATCTGGAGAAACGTTTTGGCAGCTTCGATCGCATAGACAGCAGCCAGCAGTTAGAATTTCTGCTCGAAGGCCAGCGACATTTCGTGCAAGTGCTGCCTTTTAGCGACGGGGAAAATCTGGATTGGGCGATCGCTGTGGTGGTGCCGGAGTCGGATTTTATGGACAAGATCCGCGCCAATACTCGGACGACGATTTTGCTTTGTTTGGTGGCTTTGGCCGTGGCGACTGGGTTGGGAATTGTGACGGCTAGATGGATTACTTTACCTATTCTGCGCCTTTCTGCTGCCAGTAGAACCTTGGCCAGGCGGATACAAAATCCCGAGTGCGATCGCAGTCGATTTTACGAGAAGGTAGAAGTTAAGGGTGTAGATGAGTTGGGCGTGTTGGCAGAGTCTTTCAACGTCATGGCCCGACAGTTGCAGGAGTCTTTTGACGCGCTGGAGAGAACTAATGCGGAGTTAGAAGAGCGAGTGGAACAGCGGACTGCTGCTTTAAGTCGTTCCGAGGAGAAGTTTTCCGTCGCTTTCCATGCCTCGCCAGATGCGATCGCTATTAGTAATATTGATACCGGAGAATTAATCGATGTCAATCAGGGTTTTCTAAAATTCACCGGTTATAGCTTTGCGGATATTATCGGTCAAACCGCATGGGAGGTCAATATTTGGGCGAATATAGAAGATCGCGATCGCCTGATGAAATTGTTGCGGGAGGAACGACAGGTTCGCCACCAAGAATGCGAGTTTAGAATTAAGTCCGGGGAAATCAAAACCGGTCTGCTATCCGCAGAAATAATCGAACTTAACGGACAAGCTTCTTTGTTGTGTATGGTTAACGATATTACCGAAAGGAAGCAGGCAGAAAAAGCCTTGCAATTAGCCAAAGAAGATGCGGAATATGCGAGAGAACAATCCGACCGCTTGTTATTAAATATTCTGCCAGGACCCATCGCCGAACGACTGAAAAAAAACGAAGGTTCCATTGCCGAAAGGTTCGAGAAAGGCACAGTTTTATTTGCCGATATAGTTGGTTTTACTCCTTTAAGCGCGAAGGTTTCTCCTTTGGAATTAGTCTCCTTGCTCAATCAAATCTTTTCCTATTTCGATCGCCTGACAGAAAAGCACGGCTTGGAGAAAATTAAAACTATTGGAGATGCTTATATGGTAGCTGGAGGTTTGCCGGTACCGAGAGATGATTCTGTAGAAGCGATCGCTAATATGGCATTAGATATGCAAGTAGCGATCGCCGATTTTCAAGCTTATTTTACCAAACAAAAAAACGAGCAATTTCAAATTAGAATAGGCATCAATACTGGCCCCGTAGTCGCAGGGGTAATCGGGACTAAAAAATTTATTTACGATTTATGGGGAGACACGGTAAACGTCGCTTCCAGAATGGAATCTTCCGGCAAACCGGGTAAAATTCAAGTTACGGGTGCTACTTACGAACTATTAAAAGACAAGTTTGTTTTTGAAAAGAGAGGAGAAATTAATGTTAAAGGCAAGGGTAAAATGATGGCTTACTGGCTGAACGAGCGGCTAACTAATAATTAGTTAGCCCTGGCAGGTACCGGCTTAGAAAAAGAACCTCGGTCGTTGTTAATTTCAAAAAAAATTGTTGATTGCGAAAGAATGACAAGTAACCCTGCTCGATTTTCATTTAAAATCCCTTTGCGTCTGGTGCTAGTAGTACCCTTCCTACTGCAAATTTTTGCTGCCGTAGGAGTGACGGGATGGTTTTCCTTTAGAAACGGGCAAAAAGCGATCGAAGAACTGGCGGCTCAATTAATGGAAAAAGTAGCTGAAAATGTAGAACAGAGAGTAGAAGTATTTGCAGAGACTCCCCATTTGTTTTTGCAAATTAACCGATCGTCAATTCGCGCTGGAACTTTAAATTTAAAAGATTATTCAGAACTACAACAAAACTTCTGGCATCAAACTCAAATATCTCCAGCAGTACCGTACATTTATTATGGTAGCATGGAGGGAGAATTCATCGGAGTAAGGCAAGAAATAGGAGGCGGGGCAACTTTTAGAGTGAGAACTAAAACCAGCGCCCCTAATAGAGAAATATATCGCCTGGACGATGGCGGAAATGTGGGCGAATTAATAAAAAGTCACGAATACGATCCGCGCCTGCGTCCCTGGCATAAAGCAGCAGTAAAAGCAGGCAAACCAACCTGGTCTCCTATTTATTCCTTTGCAGTGCCTCCATCTCTCGGCATTACCTCAGTAGCCCCGATCTACCGCGACGGGAAACTAGAAGGAGTTCTCGCTAGCGATCTAACTCTATGGCATATCGGTCAATTTATGCGACAATTACAACCGGGTAAGTCAGGAAAAGTTTTCATTATAGAAAGTTCGGGAGAAATGGTCGCCAGTAGCTCGAAAACAGAAGAACCTTTTCTGAAAATCGATGGCAAACAAGAACGACTTCAAGCAATAGAAAGCAAAGAACTATTAATCCGAGAATCGGTAAAAGCTTTAAAGCAAAAGTATCCAAACCTCAATAGCCTTGAAAACAATACCCGGTTTGTCTTCGATCTCGAAAATCGACGACATTTTCTTGAAGTATCGCCCTTGCGAGACGGTCGAGGTTTAGATTGGTTGGTGGTAGTAGCAATTCCCGAAGCCGATTTTATGCAACAAATTGCACGCAACACTCGCATCACCATCGCGCTATGTTTGGTAGCTTTAGGGGTAGCTACCGCGTTTGGTTTGATAACTGCTAGCTGGATCGGCAAGCCAATTCTAGAATTAAGTAAAGCATCTGGAAAACTAGCCACCGCAGCGCGATCGGTTTCTGGAATCTTGAAAGACGATGCCTTATACTCAGATATCAAAAGTAGTAGCATTGGGGAACTGGCGGTCTTGGCCGAGTCCTTCAAAGAAATGGCAGGAAAGTTACAAACTTCCTTCCAGCAATTAGAGCAATATTCTCAGCAGCTAGAAGAAATGGTAGAAGAAAGAACCAGAGAACTGCAAGAAGAGATTGCCGAGAGGAAGTTATTAGGGGAAAAGCTCCACAGTTCCGAAGTGAAAATGCGCGCCCTGTTTGAAGCCATGACCGATATAGTCTTGGTGGTGGATCGCCAAGGCAGCGTCGAAATAATACCGACAAATACCACCCTATTATACGGCCCCGAAATCGATATCATCGGCTTGACCTTGCAACAATTTTTTATGGAAGAGGAGATTTGGTTGGAGCGAGTTGGGCGAGCCATAGATACCAAGCGCACCGTTAATTACGATTACAGCATCCAGCTAGACAACAGAAAAGAACAAAATTGGTTTTCTGCCAAAATTTTTCCAACCACAGAAGATACCGCTATTTGGGTAGCGCGGGATATCAGCGATCGCAAAAACAGCGAGTTAGCCTTGCGTCTGGCCCAAAACAAATCCGAGAGTCTCTTGCTCAATATCTTACCCCAAAGCATCGCCGAGCGGCTAAAACAAGACCCCAAAGAGATCGCAGAGCATTTCGACGACGTTACCATTTTGTTTTCCGATATAGTAGGCTTTACTCCTATTTCCTCCAAAATGCCTCCCTTAGAATTAGTACAATTGCTCAATAAGATGTTTTCGACTTTCGACAAATTAGCCGATCGCCACGGTTTGGAAAAAATAAAAACTATTGGCGATGCTTATATGGTAGCCGGAGGCTTGCCGGTTCCCAGCAACAACCACGCCGAAGCCGTTGCGGATATGGCCCTGGAGATGCAAGCAGCAATTCAAAAGTTTCAAACTGCCAAATCTTCCCAGGGCCAAACTCCTGCGAATTTAGAAAAAATGCAAATTAGGATCGGCATCAATACGGGCCCGGTTATAGCTGGCGTGATAGGGATAAAAAAGTTTATCTACGATTTGTGGGGCGATACGGTGAACGTTGCCTCGCGGATGGAATCTTCCGGCAAACCGGGTAAAATTCAAGTTAGCGCTGCAACTTACGAATTATTAAAAGAAAAGTTTATGTTCCAAACCAGAGGAGAAATAAACGTTAAAGGCAAGGGTAAAATGATTACTTATTGGTTGAATGGTAGGCTAATTAATAATTAATTTGCGAGGGCAAGTACGGGCAAAACAAAAAAAAATTTTACAAAATTGTGCATTATTAATCACGATAAAT
>CALKCV010000016.1 GCA_938083405.1 uncultured Microcoleaceae cyanobacterium
AGCGGATTTTGCAGAGGATTTAACGGATAGATTTTGGTGGGTGAATTTTATTTGATGCAGGAGAAATTTTTATGAAGTTAAACTACAATAAAAGTAACTCTTTTAGAGTTCTCAATATCGACGATGTTCGGATAGACATTACGCGCAATCTCGATATCCAATTAAGTCTTTGTAGCGATCGCTCTGCTGTAAAACAAACCTCAAGAAGCGATCGAGTTTTTTAGCAGCATTTTAGGGTAGGATAAATTTAGCGTAGCGGGCAACCCCCGCCACGCTATAATTAATCAAAATAACGAAACCCAGTGCGGAGCATCTGAGAATGAAACTAGATTTAGAAAATAAAACAGCCTTAGTAACAGCCTCCTCGGGCGGTATCGGCATGGAAATCGCTCGTTCTCTGGCTGCTGAAGGAGCCAAAGTGGCTATCAATGGCAGAACTCAGGCAAGCGTCGAGAGTGCCATTGAGAACTTGGGCATTCCTGATGCCCAGCTAATACCTATTGTGGCGGACAACGGAACAGCCGCAGGTTGTGCCAAGACTATTTCCGATTTGCCAGAAGTGGATATTCTTGTTAACAATCTCGGTATATACGAAGCAGTTGGTTTTTTCGACGAAACCGATGAATCTTGGCAGAAGCTTTTTGAAATTAACATCATGAGTGGCGTTCGTCTTGCCCGTCATTATCTCCAAGGTATGCTCGATCGCGGGCACGGACGGGTGGTGTTTATTTCTAGCGAATCAGCTATCTCCCCGGCACCGGAGATGGCTCACTACAGCGCCACAAAAACCATGCAGTTAGGAATTTCGCGTTCTCTAGCGGAATTGACCAAGGGAACGGCAGTGACTGTAAATTCATTGCTTCCGGGCTCCACTCGCACCGAAGGTGTCAAGGAATTCATAAAAGAGCTATTCCCCGATCTTTCTCCCGCGGAGGCAGAGAAACGATTTATGTCAGAAAACCGTCCGACTTCCCTCATCGGTCGTCTTATCGATCCTAAAGAAATAGGAGATATCGTTGCCTTCTTGTGTAGCGATCGCGCTGCGATCTTTAATGGTTCCGCCATCCGCGCGGACGGTGGTCTGGTACGCAGCGTATTCTAAGGAATAGAAATTTTTTTACTGACCGGGCGCTTTAGCGACTGCTGCTGTTAGACTTTGGAACTTGGACGAAGGAGCTTTCTGGCGATCGAGCAGCAAATACTGGTTCCTCGCCGGAGGCAAGGAACCAGTAAACTAGGAAATAATTTTTTAGCAGCGGATGTGGCAGAGGATGTAACGTCGGGGGTTGTTGTGGGTGAATTTTTTATTATTTTGGAGGAATTTTGATGAAGTAAAACTCAACCAAAAGTAACTCGTTTCGAGTTGTAAATATTGAGGATTTTGGGATAGAGCTTACGTCAAATCTGGATATCCAATTAAGTCTGTGTAGCGGTTCTCCCGCAAAACAAACCCCAGAAGAAAACCTTAAGTAGGTAGGCAAAAATATTTACATAAAATTATTTCTTATTTCCCCGTAGAACAGGCCAAAGCGCCTGTTCCATATCTCCAATTAATTTGGCACAGGTACTTAACGGGGGGCGCGCAATTAGAGAAGTTGAAATGGAGGCTCCCTATGAACCTTTCAACGGCTAAGATCGAGTCGCAATAAACAACCATAAAAAAATAAAGAGAGGAAAAAGGGTTTGGGCAAGGCAGAACAAGGAGCCCACACATTTCCCTCAATTATTAATTATTAATTATTAATTATTAATTGTTATAAATCTCTAGCTCAATTGCTGCAAAGCGTGGTAGCAGAATTAGAAGAAGTTGAAAGGGTTCAAGACATTCTCGAAAGTCCACCAAAAGCAGAGGAAATAGCTAGGGCAAATAGGATTAAGGAAGAAGCTTTTGCTAAGGCTAAAAAAGCCGATTCGCCGGAGGAGAATGAAGTTTGGTCTGAGTTTTATGCTGGGGAGGCAATAGCAAAAGAAGCAGAAGAAATGAAAATGAACGCTAATAATTAAAATTCATAAATTCCCAAAAGAGATTAACTCTAAAACAAAACTTGAACGCAACCTCTAGCGAAATTTTCAACCTTCTGCTAATCTACTCTTAATAAGGTAAAATAGGGGGGAAAGTGCGTCTAAACAAATTGCGACGAGCAGAACCCCTCACGACCAATTCGCCAAACAGTATCTACAGGAATTATTAAGCCGTGTTAAGTCAGGTGGAGACTAACTCTCTCGCCAGAAACCGGGTAATTGCTGCAATTACCCGGTTTCTTAAAATCTCCTGTCTGCCAACCAACCTGGTTCGCACACCAAAAACCCATCCGCACTCGTCCGCGTTCGACACCGCTGCCAACCAAACTTCCTCACTCGCCAGAAACCAGGTTTCTCAAATCTCCTGGAGCATCTAAAGAAACTACAGCCACGGCAACAGAACCACACGAAAACCGTAGAATTCGTACCAGTTGTCCGCAACGAACTTGATACGATAGGCGCTGCGACAAAGCCCGGCGGACAACCTCCAGGAACCACCACGCAGCATCCGGCGAGAACCACGGCCACCATATTCCCAAGCACTCCCGTCGGTGGGTGCCCCAGTGTAATTGTCATGCCAAACATCCTGACACCACTCCCCAACATTGCCGTGCATATCGTACAAACCAAAGGCGTTGGGAGGAAAACTGCCGACATCCGTAGTTTCTTCGCGATAAACCCCTTCGGGTGCGAAACCATAAGTGTAGTGGCTGTGGTAATTAGCTAAATTTGTAGTAATAGTCGGACCGAAATAAAACGGCGTAGTAGTTCCCGCCCGACAGGCGTACTCCCACTGGGCCTCCGAGGGCAACCGATATTGTCTCCCCGTCTTCTCGGAGAGTTGCCGACAAAATTCCGTTGCCTGGTTCCAAGCTACTGTCTCCACCGGGCGGTTAGCACCTTTGAAAAAACCAGAAGGATTATTTCCCATCACCGCTTCGTACTGTTGTTGCGTTATTGGATACTTCCCCAGGAAAAACGGCGGAACGTTGACTCGGTGTTGCGGACCTTCCCTGTTATATCGTTCCTTCTCGCTTTCTGGGGAACCCATCAGAAAACTCCCGCCAGGAATAGATACTATTTCTAACTCGACTCCTCGCCCCAAGTTTTCAACTAAAATTTCCGCTTGGTGGGGTTCTCGTTTAATTATTTCTCCTAAATTGTTAACGGTGACTGTCTCAAACTCCTCAGGGTAAATTTTGATTAATTTATTGTTGGCTAGAAGGGCTTTAACTTTCGGGTGACTGAGTTTTTCTTGAAGCGAATATATAGCCGCGAGTCGAACTTGCGCTGACTCATCTTCTAAGGAGGCGATCGCCACATCCAACCCCGCTTCCCCATATTTCATCGCATCTCGAACTGCCGCCACTCGGACTAATTCATCGGTTGCGCTCAAACGCATTTTCACGGATTCGATGCCGCCCAAGACGGCAGCATTAACTGGAGGCGGATTTTTGCCGCCAAGCACGGCATCGTATTCTCTGGGTTGATTTTGATTATCTGTCATTTGTTTTTCTCCTTTTATTAAACTATTCACCCACCAGAAACCGGGTTTTTGCAAAAAACCCGGTTTCTTAAAATCTCCTGTCTGCCAACCAACCGCTAGAAAATCCTCGCGCCAAACTGGAACTAGGCGACTACAGGCCAGGCTCCAGAGCCACGCGAAAACCCCTGTGCTTGTGCCCGTTGGCCGGAACGTATTCGTAGCGATGGGCGCTGCGACAAGCCTCGGGATCGTAGAGCCAAGAACCACCTCGTAGCAACGGG
>CALKCV010000017.1 GCA_938083405.1 uncultured Microcoleaceae cyanobacterium
AAGCTTTCAACAGTCAAAATTGGTCGCGAGAAGCAGCAATTCAATATCAAACTTTGCCTCCTGGAACCCCTAAACCGCAAGTAGTAATTAACGGTTCGGTGCAATTTTTACCTGTCACTTCTGAGAAAGTCACGCCTTTAATCGAACATTATTCTTTTCCCCTAGCAGAACTCGTCAAAAAGATGAATCAATACAGCAACAATCTTATGGCAGATATGCTAGCAAATGCCGCAGGCGGACCCCAAATAGTAGCCCAAAAAGCAGCCAAAGCCGTAGGAGTTCCCCCAGGGGAAATTCAACTAATAAATGGTTCGGGTTTGGGAGAAGAAAATCGCATTTCTCCCCGGGCAGCTACGGGGATGTTTTTAGCAATAGATCGCCTGCTTCAACCATATAATATGACGGTGGGGGACGTGTTTACTATTGTTGGCAAAGATGAAGGGATTTTGGAACCCCGGGAAATGCTGCCTAAATTATCAATAGTCAAGTCTGGGACTCTTAATTATGTCAGTGCTTTAGCAGGTGCTTTGCCTACTCGGGATAAAGGCATCGTTTGGTTTGCAATTTTAAATAAAGGAAGCAACGTCGCTCAATTGCGCGATCGGCAAGAAGTTTTACTCAATACTTTATTAAAAGATTGGGGTTATGTCTCCAATTTACCTCCAGAATTAACTCCATTACCCGCCAGAAATAGCAAAACTTCCCGCAGCGAAATTGTTTTCTCTGGCAGCGGGCAAACCACCAGCAAGTTACCACTAAAATAAGACCTTCGCCAAAATAAAAAATATTTTATGTAGGGTGGGCACCGCGCACCTTTACTTTTGTTTGGCGCTACTACGAACTTTTGTTTGGCGCTACTACGAACTTTTGTTTGGTGCGCGGTGCCCACCCTACTACTAATTCTAAGTACCCGTGCAAAATTAATTAGACATCTGGAACAGGCGAGACGCCTGTTCTACGGGCAAATCTTTGTCTAAATATTTTTGCCTACCTACTTAATAATCCGACCTCGACATTCGAGGATCCGCAGGTCGCGCCACTAAAATCCCAATGGCACTCTCCACATTCCATATATAGTTGTGCAAATCCCGAGAAATCGTCACTTGACCCGCAGGGGAAGCATGAATAAAACCAATATTCCCATCTGGGAGACGATAAACTAAACCGGTATGAGTCACATCCAGTCCATCGATTTCCGTCGCCACTGCCACAACATCCCCCGGTTTGAGTTGCGAGTAAACGTTTCTGATTTGGTGGTAGGGAATGTAATCGATATTTAAGCGACTGATGTTATCCTCCATATTGACAAGGCATTGATAATTAGCATCGTCGTTAGCGACTTGGGGATAACTCCAGCGATTTTGACTCATAAAATAAAGCGGTTTGTTGACTCGCAAACCTCCCAAGTCGCCAGCAATATTTTCGACAATGCCCCGTTTGTCATTATCGGCAATCCATTCAGAAAAATAGTGCAATCGACTGCAATACCCATCCCGTTCGCCTTTCCAGTAACGCTGTTCGCTAAGATTGTTGGCAAAAGTGGAATAAGAATAATCTTCCACTGCTATACCCCTAGCGATCGCTAAAACCGTTTCCACAAACAACACGCAATCAAACCCATCGAGAGTAATTACCAATTTTTCTTCGCTATCTCGATCTAACAAACCCGCTTTATAAGGAACTCCCAGAAAGTAATCGGCGATCGCCTGCATAATCTCCGGCATCGATCGCCCGTGTAATTCTTCCTCCAGCGCATACTCGATAACCGATCGAAAAAGAGGATCCTCTTCTATCTCTGGTACGGGTTTTTTAGCAGGAGTTATTTCTACCTCTTCTTTCCTTTCCTCCGGTTTATCCTCCCATCCTTTTAATAACTCCTCCAGAGTAGGTTTCGGCGGGCCTTCGGGAACCTCCCCGCTTTCCCTCTCCTCCATCTCCCCGTCTTGGGGCAAAGAAACTTGTCCCAGCAGAGATGGCCGAGCATTGATGTAAGTGTTAATCTGATAAGAAGCAGGATTTGCCCCGGCACTCCGAGAAAAGTCGAAATAGCCGTTGGCAGCGATCCCCAATCCTAAAACTGTTAAACCAAATAAATTTTTCATCTTTAATCGTAAATTTAGTTTCTAACAACCGTGTATTCTAAAAGTCAAAAAATGGGCCAAACTTCCGATATGGCACCGACCGTTTTAAATAATCGCTATCGAGTAATAAAGGCCATAAGCAGCGGCGGCTTTGGCGAAACTTCTCTGGGACAAGATACCCAGATGCCTTCGGGTCGCTACTGCGTCATCAAACAACTAAAATCCACTACCAACAACCCAAAACTTTACCAAGCAATAACAGAACGCTTCCAGCTAGAGGCCGCCATCTTGGAAGATTTGGGAGAAAATCACCATCAAATTCCCCGACTTTACGCTTATTTTAGCGACGATAACGGCCAATTTTATCTCGTACAAGAATGGATCGAGGGTGAAACACTCGGTCAAAAGGTTGCCAATTCTGGACCTCTCCACGAGAATTCTGTTAAGCAGATTTTAGCTAGTTTGCTCTCGGTTCTCGATTATATACATGGCCGGGGCATGATTCATCGGGATATTAAGCCGGACAATATTATTTTGCGCGCCAGAGATAATCTGCCAGTATTAATTGATTTTGGCGCCGTTAAAGAATCTATGGAAACTGCAGGTGATTCTGGAGGTAAAGCTACTCCTTCTATTGCTATTGGTACTCCCGGTTTTATGGCCGTCGAACAAGTCGCCGGCAGACCTGTTTATGCTAGTGATTTATATAGTTTGGGGTTGACGGCTATTTATTTGCTGACTGGAAAGTTGCCTCAAAATTTGCCCGCCGACCCGGAAACAGGCGAGATTGTTTGGGTTGAATTTGCTGGTAATATTAGTCCTTCCTTTGCTGGTATTTTGGATAAGGCGATTAAGTCTAATACGGGCGATCGCTTCTTAAGTGCTAAGGAAATGCTGGCTGCTTTAACATCTATTGAAACTACTAAACTCCCTGAAATTTACGAGCCAACTTCTTCTGCTACTTTATCTCCTCCAGCAAGTGTTTCGCAAAAAAAACCCTTCGATCTACCCGCAATTTCTGCTATTTTCAATAAATTACGAGGCAAGCCCAAAGCCTTAACTATCGGCGCTCTTTTAGCTAGTTTTTGTCTCGTTGGCGCTGTTTCTAATTTTGTACTAAAACCTTTATTTTCTTCCTCTGTTTCTATTCCTAGTCCCCCGCCACCAAGCTTTCCCGCGCCGCCATCTGCATCTTCTACATTACCTTCTAAAAATACTTCTTCAGACTCTATTTTTTCTATAAATAAACCACAAAATCCTGTCGATCCTATTTCGCAAAACGAAGCCAAACAATTAATTAGTTCCTGGTTGAAGGCAAAGCAAAGTATTTTTGCTCCTCCTTATGACGTGCAATTAGCTAATGAATTAACCGTCCATTCTCAATATGAAGAAATTACTAAGCGTTCTCTCGATTGGTTGCGACAGAATAATGCTTATTATGAGTATGGAGTGCAAGTAATTGAGGAAGTAAATGGATTTTCGGTTAATGGCGATCGCGCCGAAATTATAGTAAAAGTCACCGAAGAGTCCCAGCTTTATCAAGATGGCAAACTACAGGAGGAACGAGGGGGAATAACTACTATTAAAGTTCTTTACAATTTACAGTTTATCGATGGTAAGTGGAAAATTGCCTCTTCTAGGATAATTTAGATAAATTTAGGTCAAACGCACGGAACCCAAGCCGACCGATGGTAGAATTTAGTCGATTTGGTCTTTAATGGGGCGCGGCGATCGCCCAACGCCCAATCTCTAAATTCTATAATTCACCATGGCCAGATTTAAAACTGGACAGAAAATGGACGCCAATCGCCACTGGTAAGCAGGCGATCGCCCTCTAAGTAATTAATAATTAATAATTAATAATTAATAATTATTGGACTTAATTGCTCTGAGTGCGCAATAAGCGTGTTTTGCAGGCCCCGTCCGCGAAAAAATTTTTGTTCAAATTCCGCATGCACGACTACTTAATATCGAGTCCCAATAAACTATCGTGCTGAAAATCAAGGGATGGAAAAGGTGAATGCAAGGCAGAACAAGACGGGCAAACCAGAGGCTAAATTGGGAACATTGTTAATTGTTAATTGTTAATTGTTAATTGTTAATCGATCTAAATTACCGAAATGCACTTACAGAACCCACCCTATCAAATCCCTCGGCAACCAACCCGCCCTCCAATTAAGCGGCGCGTCGTTAAATTGCGTCGCCGAAAACCCGTTAAACTTTCCCGCTTAAAATATGGGAATATATTCTTCTTAATTATTTTCTTAATTAGCATTAGTTGGACCGCCACTATTCCCTTTAGAAATCGCCGTTCCCCAGAACCCCCCGTCATTACTCCCAGTCCTTCTTTATCTCCCGCTTATCTTCCTCCTCCAATAGTCGAAGAAGATTTAGGATTTGTCTATAACGTCCGCCACCTACCGAACCAGGTTTATAGCTACCAACTGCAAGGAATAGTCAACGAAGCAGTCGATCTTGCCAGGCGCAAGGGACTCCCCGCAGAATCTTTATCCATTAGTTTAATAGACGTCAGCAGCAATAAAACTCATCGATTTGCAGGCTATAAAAACGAACAATTGAGGTATCCCGCCAGCGTCGCTAAATTATTTTGGATGGTAGGTTTTTATGGTGCGGTGGAAGAAGGAATTGTTAAAAATGAAACCGCCTTTCATCACCACCTAAAACAAACCATCGAGATATCCAACAACGATGCTGCCAGTCGCATTTTGGATGCAATAACTGATAGTAAATCGGGACCGAAGCTCGCTGGAGAAAAGCTAGAGAATTGGTTAGAAAAACGCAAAAGTATTAACAATTTTTTCCAAGCCGCAGGTTACGACAATATCGTATTGAGCAGCAAAAATTATCCTATTTATTATTTAAAAAACCCAGGTCCGGTAGGTCGCGACGTGCAACTGCGAGACGACTCCAACAAGTTTTTAAAAAATCAAGTAACCACCGATCATGCCGCCCGGTTAATGTACGAAATTTATACCCGGCAAGCTATTTCTCCGAAATTTAGTACCAGAATGGCATATTTGCTCACCAGAGATTTAGACCCGAAAGTATGGAAAAACGACCCCAGTAACGGTATCAAAGGTTTTCTTGGGGAGTCTTTGCCGACCAATATTTATTTTGGTTCTAAGGTTGGTTATACTTCTAAATCCCGTCAGGATGTGGCTTTTATTAGGACGATGGACGATCGCGCGATTTATATTTTGGCAGTCTTCGCCGAAGACCCGGCTTATGCTAAGGATGAGGAGATATTTCCCGAAATTTCCCGTTATGTTTTCGACAAGATGAAAGCTATGAAAAAGCGTTAAACAATTAACAATTAATAATTAACAATTAACAATTCTTAAATAGCGTTTGCGCTTATAATCAAGAAACGGGAGGAGCCGTGCTAATTACGGTTTATCGTCCCGATCCCGCTAGATGGATTGATTGGCGTCTAAGGAGAAATTAACTATTATGCCTTTTGAAAAATGTCCAGTCTGCGGTGGCGAGATGGTAGAAAAAGAAGTAACAGAAGTCGTGCGCGGTGGCGGTCATACTGCAACGGTTAAAGTAAACGCTACAGTTTGCCAGCGTGGGGGGGAACGATATTTTCCCCTAGAAACAGTCAGACTGTTCGAGACAATTAAGACTAAATTGGAGCGTCAAGAAACGGAAGACTTTAAACCGACCGGGCGTTATGCATGAAGTAGCATAAAAAAAATGGGGTGCGCGTCGCGCACCCCATTACTCCACCCAGACCTAACAGTTTATTTAACTGTTACCTTAGCGCCTGCTTCTTCGAGTTGCTTCTTAATATCTTCAGCCGCATCCTTAGCAATGCCTTCCTTAATTGGTTTGGGTGCGCCTTCTACTAGATCCTTAGCTTCCTTCAGACCCAGACCGGTGATAGTGCGAACCACTTTAAGAACGGCAATTTTCTTATCCGCAGGAAACTCATCGAGAATTGCATCAAACTCGGTTTTCTCTTCGGCTTCTTCAGCAGCCGCACCAGGCGCACCGGGCATTCCCATAGGCATCATCATGCCTCCTGCTGGGGCTGCAGCGCTAACGCCGAAAGCTTCTTCGATTTGCGAGACCAATTCTGATGCTTCTAGCAGAGAAAGGGACTTAAGTTGTTCTAGAATTTCGTCGGTTTTTGCAGACATTGATAATCTCCTGATTTATGAACCTGTAAAGTGTCAATTTTTAGCAGTGAATTTTTAAGAACTTAACCCAAAAATTCACCATCCATCTTTTGTTTGGGGAGCTTTTTTGCTTTTTTAGCTAGCGTCCCCTTCTTCCTTTTGAGCGATCGCTGAGATAGCCCTATTGAGAGAAGCTGGAACTTCGTTAATGCCCACAGCAACTTTCGTCGGTACGGCATTGAGACCGACAGCCAGCTTCGTAGCCACGTTATTAATAGCACCAGCAACTTTCGCCAGTAGCTCTTCCTTGGACGGTAAGTCGGCGATCGCCTTTACATCAGCCTCGTTTAGCACCCGCCCTTCCATCACGCCACCTTTGAATTCTGTTTTCTTAGTGGCTTTTTGGAATTCTTGGTAAGCTTTAATCGCCCCGCCAAGGTCGTCTTTTATAAACAGGAAAGCATTGGGGCCTGCTAGTAATTCCTCCATCGGCTGCCATTTGCTGTCGTCTTTAATGGCAAGACCCATGATGGTATTTTTAGCGACCGTGCAGCTACTGCCTTTCTTAAGCAGACGCCTGCGCAGATCGGTAATCTCCCCCACAGATAATCCCTTATAGTCGATCGCCAGCACTAACTCAGCATCGCTCAAAGTTTCCTTGAGCTCTTTGAGCATTTCCTCTTTCTGTTCTCTAGTTTTGCCCATTGTTCTTTTTCACCTCCTTTACCTCTGGATAAAAACCAAAAGCCCCGGCATTGTCTTAATGCCGAGGCTTAGAATCAAAAACGCAAAACAGCACCTCAATTAAGGGTCTTCTTTACCCTCGATCGCCTCTGAATTTTGAATTTTTAACCCTAAGAACCTCGGCAGGAAATTAAGCTAATAGCACCTGCTGTCTTCAGCTCTTCGATTTTTTTTTTAGTAGCTAATTACAGATTAGGGACTTCCAAAAATTAAAATC
>CALKCV010000018.1 GCA_938083405.1 uncultured Microcoleaceae cyanobacterium
TCCGCATTATTGAGGTTGGCATCCCTGAGATTGACACCTCTGAGGTTGGCCCCCTTAAAGGTTACATTGCCTACGCTTGCTCGGTGGAGGTTAGCTCCAGTCAGGGTCGCATCGGTTAAGTTGGCTTCTATTAAGTTGGCGCTGCTTAAGTCAGCAGCGGTTAGATTGGCCTCAGTTAAGTTGGCCCCGTAAAGTTCGGCACCCCGCAACCGGGCTCCAGAGAGGTCGGCTAGGCTGAGGTTGGCCATATAAAGGTTGGCTTTAGCTAAAATGGCGTTTCTCAAGTTGGCTTCTTGGAGGTTGGCACGGCTTAAGTCGCTTTGATAGAGGTTGGCTTTTTCTAGGTTGCAGGCAAGACATTCTTTAGTTGTTAATAACTGCTCGGTTTGTTGGGGGCCCTGGGCGAAAATTGGGGTTGTTTTTATTAAGATTGTTAGTGAAATTGTTACTAAAAAAGCGATCGCCATTATGGCTGGGGTTCGATATGTCATCTGGCAGAAGCATTTTTTATATTTGGTCTATCTCCGATAATAGCAATAAATTTGTCTAGAGGCTTTTGGCAGAAGTTAAAAAGCGAATAGCGATCGCTTGAAAGAATGGAAGACCTGGGAGGATTCCCCATTCCTAATTCCCCATTCCCCATCCTATTTCTCAAGCATACATAAAGGCATTATCCCAGATGCAATCTATTACTTGTTTGGCATCCTCTAAGGGCAAAACTTTACAACAACCATCTTCGTCATAACTGAGTAAAGGTACTTCTGGGGCTGTTGCTTCATCGACACCATCTTTAATTAATTGGCTGCGAATTTCTGCTAAATTGTCTAGGGGGCCGCGAATATCAAAATCAATTTTGGTATTGAATTTCTCTTCCATCCAGCCTTCGATGCGATCGTCTAACTGTTCGGCGCTGAGGGGAATATTAGCGGTTAGCAAATGGTAATAAACCAGGATAATTTCTTTGCATTCTTCTTCTTCTGCCGCATCTATTAATGACTGAAAGACACCGATGTTGGTAGAAAGATTTTTGAAAAACAGCGTTTCAGTAACATCTTTTTGAAACTTAAGCTGCTTGTTTTTGTAATTAGTGTACTGCCTGAAACTAAACCCACCCAGAGCAATTCCCATGGATAATACACCAACTAAAATTCTGGTCATGTTGTTGATATCTTCTTCGCTGGGAATCAAGCCCAAGTCTCGGGCAAAAGAAGGGCCAAAAACTATAAATGCAATTACCCCAAATATTAGCAAAAGTTCGGGGATTACTTTCAGCAGAATCGGTATTGCCCCTCCAATGGCAGGAATTCCTAAAATCAAACGATCTTTTAAGGTCATGCTGACTTTGACGTTGGGAAAAATAAATTCTAAATCGTATTTAGGAATATTTTTGTAAAGGTAAACGTACATTTTACCGGGGGTAAAATTCAGTTTCTCTATGTCAACTTTTTGGGCTTCAAAGTATTGGCGAGGTTTGCATTTTATCAATAAAGCTACTCGCTCGTAAGTGTCTATTTCTACGTCCACCTTTTTTAAAAGTTTCTTGACTTGAATAGTCTTTTTCGAGTCGCCACGGGTGAAGCATACCATCCGATCGAAGTCATCAAAATCAACATCTGTTTTGAGTTCTATTAACGAGCTATCGTCAAAAGCATCTTTTAAGGTGGCTTTGGACATCGGACAATAATTCGCTCGTTCTAAAATTTCTTTAAACCGAGATGAAACTTTGGTTTCCATGTCCAATTGTTCAGATTTCGTGTATTCTACCCTGGATTTAGTATCTGCATCGGGGTTAAAGGGAGCATAATTATCTTTGAATACTTCCAAGTCGTGATGCAATTTAAAATGGTAATAGGCGGACAAAATTGTACAAAAATCTCGGAATTTTTCTTCTTGTTGCGGCGATAATTTGCCGTCTTCAATACACAGTTCGATGATGTCGGTGCGCCGATAGGGAATAAAGGCTTCCCGGTCTTCATGGCTAGCCATAATTAGAAATGGTCCTAATGGTACTGGTGTATTTTAGCACTTTTTGCGCCCCAAATTTTCGCTAATAAACCACCGTAAAAATAGCCTCAACCCTTTAAGTTTTTTTGGGGTAAAACTTTCCCTCGTACTCTTGACAAAATTACTAAAGTGTGCTTATTAGTAGAGAAATAGCGATCGCCTCATAAAAATGGGCATTTTTAAGCTATAATACTATTTTTTATAGTAATGCCCTTTTAAAATGAATCCAGAATCTACTCTCAACCAACTTAAAGCATCGAGTCCCAACGGACAGCTACCCTCCAGCTATGGGGTTTATTTCAAAAATACTTTAGTGGCTCTTTGTCACGCTCTCGAAGACCATATTTTACAAACTTCCCTAAAAGATTCCGAAGCCAAACCTTTAGTTTTAGTAACCTTTCAAAAGGGCAAATGGTATCTCCAAGAAGCAGATCGCTACCAGGAAATAGCCGAGCGTTGCCGTCACGTTGTTATTGGTGCCGTAGCAGAAAGCGGTATGGCAACTCACAAAACCAATCAATTAGAAAATGTCGAGTTTGTAGAACTAGATCCCGCCGATAGTTTGGTCGAAGAATGGAATTTAATTATTTTAGCTCCGAGCTATCGGGCGATGGTACTTTGTCACGAACTGTCGGAGGAGGAATATTTGCCAGAAGGCAAACCAACTGCAGATATAGAACGTAAATTTTACGGTCTTTGGAACTTTGACGAAAATTTGGTGGCTAAGTCGGCGGAGATCTTAATCGAAAGAATGCGACCATTAAACCCAACTCTTGCAGACACTCTCCAGGAACAACACCGAGAAATTTTGAACGCTACAGAGATACAGCAAGTGGATATGAGTGGAGTGGTTTCGAGAATAGTCACTTATCTACAAACTTCCCAGCAACAACTAATCGCCCTCAACCGCCAAACTCGCGAACTTTGGGAATTAGAAGGTCAGGCCTTGCGAGTGAGTCGCAACCTCAATGCGAATAAGTTGCAGGCTTTTCTGCGGATGGCGCAAAAGGTGGACGAACGGGATAAGGCTAATCCGCTGGCGTCTCTACAGGTGGCGGCTTTATCGGAGACTTTGGGGCAGTTGTTGGATTTGCCGACTTTGAAGTTGCGGCGCTTGCGCTTGGCGGGGTTGTTGTTTCGGGTGGGATTAGTTTCGGCACCTTCGGAGGTGTTTGCGAAAACGGAGGATGAGTTTGATGATTCGACTTTGAGTTTTTGGCGCGATCGCTCGGTCATCGGTTCCCAACTCTTGGCGGCGATGTCGGAGTTGGCGCCGATTACTCATATTGTCGCCCACCACTTAGAATATTGGGACGGTACCGGCAAACCCGACGGTCTCAAAGGAACGGAGATTCCTATAGAGTCTCGCATTCTGGGGTTAGTGGCGGCTTTCCAAGAATTGACTCAAACCCGAGGTTCGCGAGAAGGTCTTAGTTTGCCAGATGCTCTGGAGAAGTGTCGCGATCGCTCTGGCACTCGCTTCGACCCTACTTTGGTGGAGACTCTTTCTAATGTGGTCCGCTTAACTCAAATGGGTTTGATGGAATTGCCTAACCGCCCGAGTCAATTGCCTAATGTCTGGTTGGAGGAACCGGTTTTGCAAAAGGCGTCTGTTTCCTAAGCTGTCAGTTTCTAGCTCGTTTTTAGATAATTGCTAGAACCCAGAAACCCGGTAACTTTTACCAATACCAACGCCCTCAAGAAAAAATACCATTCGTAGGTTTGGTGCAGCGAGCGCGAAACACCAAGATTTTGTTGGGTTTCCGGCAGCTACACCCAACCTACCATTCGTAGGTTGGGTGCAGCGAGCGCGAAACACAACGAG
>CALKCV010000019.1 GCA_938083405.1 uncultured Microcoleaceae cyanobacterium
CAGGAGTCTCAGGAGGGGCAGGGGGCTTCTCCCAAGACTTCGGCGATAGCTTCGCGGATATATTTGAAAGCTTCTTTAGCGGTTTTTCAGGGGGAGTGGGGAATCAAACTCGGAGGCGATCGGGGCCGGTACGCGGGGATGACCTGCGAATAGACCTCAACCTCGATTTCCAAGAAGCAGTTTTCGGTGGAGAAAAAGAACTCCGCATCAAACATTTAGAAACTTGCGAAACTTGTAGCGGCTCGGGGGCCAAAGCAGGCACGAAACCCCAAACCTGTTCCACTTGTAGCGGATCGGGTCAAGTCCGTCGCGCCACGAGAACTCCCTTCGGTAGCTTTACTCAGGTTTCTGTGTGCCCCACCTGCAACGGTACTGGAGAATCTATAGAAGAAAAATGCGCCACTTGTGGCGGCAAGGGTCAAAATGAAGTTACTAAAAAGTTAAAAATTACGATCCCGGCAGGAGTCGATAACGGTACTCGCTTGCGGGTTTCTAATGAAGGAGATGCAGGTCGCCGTGCTGGACCGGCAGGAGATCTGTATGTGTTCTTAGCTGTTAAAAATGACTCTGAGTTTCGACGAGAAGGAATTAATGTTCGATCGCAGATAAAAATTAGTTACCTACAAGCCATTTTGGGTTGTCGGCTGCTGGTAAATACTGTGGATGGAGAGACGGAACTAACTATTCCCGCAGGAACTCAACCCAGTACGGTTCTGACTCTGGAAAATCAAGGAGTGCCTAGATTGGGAAATCCTGTCAGTAGGGGAGACCATTTAATTACTGTGGATGTCAATATTCCTAATAAGGTGACTTCTGAGGAACGAGAATTACTCGAACAGTTGGCAAAAATTAGGGGCGAACGCACTGGTGAGAGTGGTTTTGGCGGCTTTTTAGGCAATTTGTTTCAAAAATAATACCAAGCAAGCTAAAGATATTAAAGACTTCGATCCCCCCAAACCCCCCTTTATAAGGGGGGCTGAAGAATTTATTACTAAATCAAAACCTGTGTTGAATTGGTATAACAATTAACGATGAGGCGCTAATGGACCCGAGGTCTGAAATTGACAATAAAATTGCATCAGATGTCCAAATGGATCTGCGGGGTACTCCTTGCCCGATTAATTTTGTGCGGACAAAACTGCGTTTGGAACAAATGGCACCGGGGTCGCTTTTGGAAGTTTGGCTGGACCCAGGCGAACCTATAGAACAAGTGCCGGACAGTCTGACCATGGAAGGTTACAAAATAGAAGAAATTCTGGACTGTTCTGGGTATTTTAGCCTGAAGGTCCGCCGTCCCGAAGCAGCAGCATGAGTTTGCCAGAGCTGGTGGGGACGGTGGTTGCCGTTCAGGCTAATTTTTATTTGGTAAGGTTCGACTCCGCTTACCATAACTTTGACCAAAAAGCAAGAGAAAGTTTGGCAGATTCTCTGCTCTGTACCAGACGATCGCGCTTGAAGAAAATAGGCCAAAAAGTAATGGTGGGCGATCGCGTGGTGGTGGAAGAACCGGACTGGGCCGGAGGACGAGGGGCCATATCCGAGGTCTTGCCCCGAAAAACAGAACTAACGCGGCCCCCCATTGCTAATGCGGATTGCATTTTATTAATGTTTGCTTTGGCAGAACCCGACTTAGAGCCTTTGGCCTTAAGTCGGTTTTTGGTCAAAGCAGAATCAACGGGCTTAGAAGTTACTTTGTGCTTAAATAAGTGCGATTTAGTCAGCGAAGAGCGAATCGCGCAATGGCGGGAGAGAATTTCCGCTTGGGGATACGAACCGTTGTTTGTTAGCGTAGAGAAATATATTGGTATATCGACGCCTTCTTTTACATATAGCAAGACTAATTTAGCTCTCGAATTAAAAGATAAGATAACGGTAATTTCCGGTCCCTCCGGGGTGGGTAAATCTAGTTCGATCAACCGCTTAATTCCAGATGCGGACTTGCGGGTGGGGGAAGTTTCCGGGAAACTGGCGCGGGGGAGGCATACCACTCGCCACGTCGAACTATTCGAGTTGCCGATGGGGGGGTTGCTGGCAGACTCTCCTGGTTTCAACCAACCGCAACTGGAGTGCGAACCGTCCGAGTTAATCTATCTTTTTCCCGAAGGGAGGGAACGGTTGGCGGCGGGTAGCTGTCAGTTTAGCGACTGCTTGCATCGTTCGGAACCAAATTGTGCGGTTAGGGGAGAGTGGGAACGTTACGAGTATTATTTGATGTTTTTGGAGGAGGCGATCGCCCGTCAAGAGGCTTTGCAGCAAAAACCGGATGGGGAGTCGAGTTTGAAGGCAAAAACTAAGGCGGGGGGGAAGCGCCAGTTGGAACCGAGGTTGGAGAGTAAGAGGTATAGGCGTTCTTCCCGCCGAGTGGAACATCAGAAGTTACAGGACTTCTGCGAGGACTTTGATGAGTTTTAACTACTTGCGCAAAATTAATTACATACGGAACAGGCATCCTGCCTGTTCTACGGGGGAATAACCGATTTCAAATAATATCTATCTAAATCGCTAAAGCGATTACTAAGTACCTGTGCAAAATTAATTACACATACCGAACAGGCAAGATGCCTGTTCTACGGGGAAATAAGGAATAATTTTATGTAATTAATTTTGCATGACTACTTACGAACGGCGATCGCGCACTAACCACCAGGTAATTACTCCGGCAAAACAGGCAAATAGTAGGGTCCAAAATATACTGCTAACTAATGGATGAATTGTGTTTA
Organism: uncultured Microcoleaceae cyanobacterium; assembly: GCA_938083405.1. GTDB lineage: Bacteria > Cyanobacteriota > Cyanobacteriia > Cyanobacteriales > Microcoleaceae > CALKCV01. The sequence continues at coordinate 2,721 of CALKCV010000019.1, forward strand.
ATTTGTCGCTGGGTTTAAAGACGAAAGGAACGTCGGCATACTCTACATAACAAGTAACAAAAATGCCGCCGACTCCCAAAGCTACTCCTAATATTTGGATAGTTTTCTCTAAAGAGCGAAAAGCTCTCCGAGCCGCTTCGCGAACGCTTTCTGCTTGGTCGATTTCTGCGATACCTCTGGCGGTTTCTAGAATGCGATCGAATAGCTCTTTACCCGGTTCTAAATATTCTAAATCGGTTTGGATTTGTTTTTGCCAAAGTACGATATTTTTGGTTAAATTTTGCCATAATTCTGACTCCTCGCCGCCCCCTATTTCAATTATGTTTTGGATAGCTATTTGGTAGTTGTCCGCATTAGTATTTAACCCCGTTAATTGAGTTTTTAAATCCCGCAGACAACGGCTGTATTCTAAATACTTTTCCGGTAAATCGTTTAATAAATTCTTCAGATATTTGAGCCGTTTTCGATCGTCGCGACTGATGCGCGAAAAATTCTTGATTTCTGCCTCTAATTCGCTGTATATTTGACGACAAATTTGATACAATTCGCGGGATTGCTGATAGACGTAAATAATTTTATGGCGATACCAGAGCAAATTTCTCAACCATTCGTAGCCAGCAGATAATACTTCTATTGTCGGAGCGCGACTGTTATCTATTAGTAGTAATAAATGACATTTTTTAGTTAAATCGATCGAATTGTCTCGATCTGCGGCTTCGTATTCAAAGAACAAACTGCCGAAAAAATGTCCTTGATTGATTAATTTAAAATTGCCCGCAAACTTGCTGCCTTCTAATAAAGAATTAACATAATTTTCGGCGAGTCTCGGACAGTCATCGTCGGGTTTATCGATTTCTCCATAAATCCAGATTGTTTGCCCCAGAGA
>CALKCV010000020.1 GCA_938083405.1 uncultured Microcoleaceae cyanobacterium
AAAAGCCAAGCCTGATGCTATTAACGATGTAGTAGAATTTGCCTGTAATTACAGGCATGATGAGTATAGGCTTTATCAAGATTACTCTATTTGGGATGGACTGTTTGGCTTCGTTAAAACTGGCGTAAGTCTTAAAGGCATCGCTTTAACCAAAAGCTATCAGCAAACTTTTAAGAACTTTAAGAACTTTTGCAAAAGGCATTTAAAAATGTCTGTTGGCTTGGCTAAAAAGTACATGGAAGCTAGCGAAATATGGTTAGCTTTAGCTTTAGCTACTACTGATAACGAGGAAGGAGAAACAGTTCGATGCTTTAACCATCTACCTCAAAACGTCTCTCAAGCTATTGCATTAAATAAGTTTAATCGTTTGCAGGACTTTGATGGAAACTGCGAGCTTTTTGAACAATGGGATAAAGTTTGCAATTACGTTAATTCGACAAGCCAAAACTTAACAGTTAACAATATTAAGTTAGTTACAGGACAAAAAGTTAACCAGGAACGCAGGATTGCAATCAAAGACACTCAGCTATGGGAGACCATAGCAGAAGAGTCGGCAAAAGAAGGGATTAGCAAGGAAGAGTTTCTCAAGAAGGCGATCGCCTGTTACATTGACTCCGAAAACGATACTGCATATGCGACTCCCGAAGAAGAGAAGGCGTGGGAAGACGATCTCCAAGCACTGGCAGAAGAGGGCGATCGCTTAGAAGAGGAATTAGCCCCCGTCGAGACTCAGCAAGGCTTTGGTTGGTCTGTTGGCGCGCTCTATCTCTACCTAATTGATTACTTAAAAGAAACTTACCAGCGATGCAAATCAGACCCCGTTGATGATTATGACTAGAATTTGCTCCACTGGAGCAGGCGGGGTTGAGATTTAGTTAAGAGAAACTGTCTGGGGGTTGGAGATATTAGCGCCCCTAAGACTCTTAGAAATCTCCTGCTTCGGCGCTAAACTGTAATTGTGCCGGTGCAGTTGCTTTGACTAAACCGAGAATATTGCCGCTGTCGGCTTCAGTAATTATAGTAACGTTAGTCGTTTCCGCCCCAGAGACACCATTATTTAAAGTTAAGAATCTTTCCGTAAGGACGACATCGTTTTGAGTTAATCCTCCCAAGGCGATGCGATCGCCCTCAGCAGCATTGTAGTCCAGAATAAAATCGGCTGGCACTAGATCCGTCGCCCCCGAACCATCCGGTTGTTCCGAACCGACGACCTGCGCTGGGGCGGCGGTATCGCTTCTGAGTACGAAAAGGTCGGCACCGGCACCGCCCTCCATTCTATCCAACCCTTTATCGCCGACGAGAGTATCGCTGCCGAGACCGCCTACTAACTCATCGTCGCCTTTGCCGCCGCGAAGAAAATCGTTATCCTCGTTGCCGTAGAGGCGATCGTTATCCTTTTCTCCGTTCAAAACGTCGTTGCCAAAACCTCCTAGAAGCAAGTCAAAATCCTTCCCGCCCTGGAGAGTATCGTTGCCGTCGCCGCCAACCAAAGTATCGGTGCCTTGGTTGCCGTTGATTATTTCAGCGTCCGCAGAACCATTAATAAAATCGTTATTATCTAGGGCGAGTAACCCACCGGGATAGTTGCCGAGACTTCCTGGAGTTAGTTCCACTGCGTCGGCATTAGAACTGAGAAAAAAGAAATTAGGATTATCCGCATCGCTTAAAGGTGAGGAAATAAGCGTCATTTCTGGGGGGTTAGAAATTTGTGGGTTAGAGTTAGCGACACCGGAAACTTCTCGCGCGTCTAACTGAACTGGAGTAGGGGCAGAATCAACGGTCGGTCGGTCAAAAAGTTCGGCTAATATCTCTGGTGTAAATTCTATTGATGCTTTGGTCATGGGGTTTTTTTGTTATAATTTTTGGGATTACAACATCGTTTTCCCTGCCTAGAAATTCAATTCAGAATAATTTTAAATTAAAGAGACAGTTTAAAAATTGGCAGCATCAAATTGAAAAGTGCGAAGCCACCCCCTCGCACTCTTCAATTTGCCGTCAATCCTCCAAGGATGGCGAGAAAAAAAAGAATTCCATGGGGAATTTTACTCTTTATCGGTGCGAAATACTCGCCACGCGATTAAAACGGTAATGCCAATATAAAAAAAGACAGTCAGCCAATCCAAGGCAGGATTTTGCAGCAAGAGTGGTAGATTTTCCACTTCGATCGCCTCCAAAATTGAGTATGATTACATTTTTATATATTTGCGGCCATGGCTGCAAATATACCGAGAAACTCCGACGTAGAATTTAGGGCTTGGGACCTACCTACAGATTATTCGGAGATCGCTCATCTTACACTAGATCGATAAAAAATGCTAGTATTAGAGGAAAAATCATGGAACGATTAACAATTGGGAAAATGTTAATTGTTAATCGGTCTGACCTATTCCCATCTATAATCATGAACAAGCCAAAACGCTGCTTAGTCTGCAAGCAAACTTTCCCCGAAGCTCACATTTTTTATAGCGGGTTGTGTCAGAGTTGCGGGGATTTGAACTACGCAAAGCGCGGTCAGACGGCAGATTTGCGCGGGGCGATCGCTCTAGTCACGGGGGCGCGAGTTAAAATCGGCTATGCCGTTGCTTTAAGATTGCTGCGGGCGGGGGCGCGAGTTATTGCTACTACGCGCTTTCCTCGGGATGCGGCAAGTCGATTTGCTGGGGAAGCGGATTTTCAGGAGTGGAGCGATCGCCTCCAGGTTTACGAACTAGACCTGCGCCACCTTCCGAGGGTGGAAGCTTTCGCACAACACGTTATTAACTGTTATCCCAGACTGGACATCATTATTAACAATGCGGCCCAAACTATTCGCCGCCCGCCGGCATTTTACGAACACTTGCTGTCTTTCGAGTCTCTGCCACCAGAACAACTGCCGTCTGAAATAAAAGGGTTACTGGGGCGATCGCCAGATAACAATATCGAAGCATCCCAAGATTTGCCGGTGCCTGTGGATAATGTTTTGCCGGAAAAGACGGAAACCGACGGGGCTTATTTTCCTGCCGGCATCTACGACGAAGACAACCAACAATTAGATTTGCGACCTTTTAACAGTTGGCTGATGAAAGACGACGAAGTAAGCGTATTAGAATTGTTGGAGGTTCACGTTATTAACGCGATCGCTCCTTTCGTCATTAATAGCAGGCTCAAGACTTTGATGAAGAGATCGGAAAATCCTAAATATATTATCAATGTTTCGTCAAAAGAGGGACAGTTCAACACTGGTAAGAAACCTTGGCGACACCCTCACACGAATATGGCCAAAGCCGCGTTAAATCAAATGACGCGGACTTGTGCGTTGGAGTATGCCAAGCACCGAATTTATATGAACGCAGTGGATCCTGGTTGGATAAGCTTCGAGCATCCTTACCACTTAGTCAGAGAAATGCGCGATCGCGGCATTCAACCGCCTTTCGATGTTGTCGATGGCGCGGCGAGGATTTGCGACCCGATTTATCTGGGAGTTAACGAGGGCCGCTATTTATTTGGCAAGTTGTTTAAAGACTATACCGAGTCCCAGTGGTAAGTCGTCGAACCGATATTCCGATCCGTTACTACCGAGCGATCGCTCCTTTTTATTGGCCATCAATTTTTTTCGATCCGCTCTCGCCGATCTGTGAAAAATCGTGTTATCGTGGAAGAGTGGGAAAAGGTGGGCGTCTATAGTCTGGCTTTTTAGATGGCCCTGAGTTGTTAAACGTCCCTTTTTCAATAATGTCGAGAGCGAAGAAACTGATATGACTAATCTATCCGTTCAATCCGATCCACCGCTTTCAGCACGGCAAACTTTGCCAACCATGTACGATCTACCGAGCGAAAACCCGGAGGAACCTGGTTTGCCTGACGACTTTCACTATTTGCAAGCGGCGCTTTTGCGCCTAACTTTTAGACCGAGCAACTGGTATCCCGATCTAGTATTTAGCGGCTGCGATCTTAATCTCTACTATAATGTCAACCACCCGAGTTGGTATAAACGGCCCGATTGGTTTGGTGTTGTGGGAGTGCCTCCTCTATATCAAGGGCGAGATTTGCGCTTGAGTTATGTGGTTTGGCAGGAAGAAGTGCCTCCTTTGGTGGTAGTAGAGTTGTTGTCTCCGGGTACGGAAGATGACGATCTAGGCCAGAAAGTGCGGGAGAGGGGAAAACCTAATACTAAATGGGAGGTTTACGAGGGCATTCTGCGAGTGCCTTATTATGTGGTTTTCAGTCGCTATACCAATGAAATGCAGGCTTTTTGTTTGCAAGGCGATCGCTATCAACCGGCACAGTTAACTGACGGACGTTTGTCGATACCTAGTATCGAATTGAGTCTGGGTTTGTGGCAAGGGAGTTACAGTAATATAGACCGCCTCTGGTTGCGCTGGATGACTCTTGAGGGAAATTTAATTTTAACTCCAGAGGAGGAGGCCACGGCAGCGGAACAACGGGCCGCTGATGCCGAACAAGAGGCCACGGCAGCGGAACAAAGGGCCGCCGATGCC
>CALKCV010000021.1 GCA_938083405.1 uncultured Microcoleaceae cyanobacterium
CGACGTTATATTACCCAAAATGGAAGGGTTCCTTTTTTAGAGTGGTATTATGGACTCCGAAATGTCAAAACTCAAGTTAAAATTGATGCAAGGCTGGACCGAATTGAACTAGGAAATCTAGGAGATTATAAAACAGTTGGAGAAGGGGTTTTTGAACTCAGAATCAACTATGGACCTGGATATAGGATTTACTTCGGACTTAGAGGTTCTACTGTAGTGCTTCTTCTTTGTGGAGGAGATAAAAGCACTCAACAAAATGATATCCGTAAAGCAATAGAATACTGGAGAGATTACCATGAAAGACTTGAAAATGCCGACTAGCGATAGCTACCGCGAGTTTCAACTTGAGTGCCTCAAAGACCGAGAACGCGCGGCAGCTTATATTGAAGCAATATTAGAAGAAGAAAACCCAGAACCAGAACTTTTGCGCAACGCGCTTAGAAAAGTTATTGAAACTCGCTTGCGATCGCATCAACTATCGGAAAATTGTCAATTACTGCACCAACAATTCGATAAAATGTTAACAGAAAGCGGTTGTGCGGAAATTTATGCTTTTGTTGAATTGTTGGAGGCATTGGGGTTGAAGTTTGCGATCGCACAAAAGTAAATTTTCTAAAACTATTGCTGGCAGGCGATCGTAGTTTCTGAATCGAAGACAAACCCGGTTTCGGGGACAATACCTTCGCCTTTTAGAAAAATACCCACAAGAAAAGTTTTTCGCCCTCCAGAAACCGGGTTTTTTCAAAAAACCCGGTTTCTTAAATCTCGATGCTGGCGACGTTTAATGTCAAAGAAACCGGGTTTCTGGATACCTAACTTTTCTGGGCCTTTGCACGGATTGCTATAACAAATCTAAATTGGTTTTGTTTCACTTCATCCAACCTACGATAAAATGGCTTTAACCCAATTGTTAATTGTTAATTATTAATTATTAATTACTTACTCATCCTCGTCTATAACGCTCTGGCGATCCAATATTAACAAATTCCTCAATTCGTCAGTATTCAACTCCGTCAACCACTGTTCCCCGGCACCGACAACTTGCTGGGCTAACTCCTTTTTGCTCTCGATTAAATCGTGGATTTTTTCCTCCAAAGTTCCCTTACACACGAATTTATGTACCTGCACGTTGCGGGTTTGGCCGATGCGAAATACTCGGTCCGTTGCCTGATTTTCCACCGCCGGGTTCCACCAGCGATCGAAGTGGAAAACGTGGTTCGCCCGCGTGAGGTTTAAACCGGTTCCCCCTGCTTTGATGGATAAAATCATTATCGGCGGTCCCTGCGGGTCGTTCTGGAAACGGTCTATCATCTCCTCCCGTTTATTTTTGCGAGTGGAACCGTATAAAAATAAGATTTCTCGACCCAGTTGTTCCTCTAAATAGGGTTGCAACATTTTCCCCCACTCGGCAAATTGGGTGAAGATTAAAGCCCGATCGCCCTCTAACAACACCTCCTCCAACATCTCCTCCAGACGTCGCAATTTAACCGATGCTTTGGGAGCGATCGCTGCTTTCTTCTTCTTACTCTTACTCTTACTCTTACTCTCTTTCCCTTCCAACAAGGCCGGATGGTTGCAAACTTGTTTTAATTTCGTCAGCAAAGCTAAAATCTTACCGCGCCGCTGGATGCCTTCGGAACTTTCAATATCTGCCAAATACTCGTCAACCAGCTTTTGATACATAGCCGCTTGTTCTTTTGCCAAGGCACAAAAGACCGTATTTTCCTGCTTTTCCGGCAAATCCTGGATAATATCTTTGTCAGTTTTCAGGCGGCGCAAAATAAAAGGTTGAACCAGCGATCGCAAAGTCTGCAAAGAATTAGTATCCCCATACTTCTCGATGGGAGTGGCAAACCTGCGCTGGAAAAACTGCCGCGAACCCAAATATCCGGGATTGAGAAAATCCAAAATAGACCGCAACTCCGACAAGCGATTTTCCAAAGGCGTACCAGTTAAAGCAATTTTAAACGAACCTTCTAACTTCCGCGCCGCTTTCGACTGTTTCGCCTCCGGGTTTTTAATATTTTGCGCCTCGTCCAATACCACGAAGCGCCACTCTACCCCCTGCAGAGTTTTTTCATCTCGCTGCAATAAAGGATAGCTAGTAATTACCAGATCTTTCCCCTTAATTGCTTTAACAAAATCCTTACCCTTCGGGCGTTTGTCCCCGTGATGCACCACTGTCTCCAGACTGGGAGCGAATTTTTTAACCTCCCGTTCCCAGTTACCCAATACCGAAGTCGGGCAAACCAGCAAAGTCGGTCCTTCCAGGGCATCCTCTTCTTGCTGGTGGAGGAGGAAAGCGATTAGCTCGATCGTTTTTCCCAATCCCATATCGTCCGCCAAACAGGCGCCCAACCCCCATCGTTCCATAAAGGCCAACCAACTGACGCCCCGCAGTTGATAAGGTCGCAACTCTCCCTGGAAGCTATCTGGAGTGGCGATCGCCTCCAAAGAACTGTTATCGCTCAAAGTATCCAACAATTCCTGCAACTGCCCGCTTGCCTCAAAATTCACTATCGGCAACTTCCCGATCGCCTGAGTTTCCCCGCTTGCCAAGCGCAAAGCATCCTCCACCGACAGCGACATATTATCCTTACCCTCCTGGAGGAAAGCCCGCGCCGCCTGAATATCTATCGGCTGCAACTCCACCCACTCGCCGTTAATCTTTACCAGGGGACTCTGCTGTTGCACCAAGCGATCGAACGCCGCCTTAGTAATTTTTTGACCCCCGAGAGACAACTCCCACTCGAAATCTAAGACGCTATGGAGCCCCAACTTTCGATCTCCCTTCAACTGCGCCGTCCGGGCCCGAACGCTCAAACCCAACCTCGACACTCGACCCTCGCGGTTTGCCAAAGAAGGCGGCAAAATTACTCCCAACCCGCTATCGCCAAAGCGCCAACTCCCTACCTTAATAAACTCGTAAGCTTGTAGCGCACTTAAAGTGCAGGAGTGGGGCGTTGCAGTTTGCAAGCTGGGTTCGATCGCGGGAAACAATTTCGATGCCAAACCCAAACCGCTTAAAAACGTCTCTTGAGGAAAATTAATTTCTCGCCCTCGCACCGCCAACCGTTCCGCCGGGCATTCCCAAATTGTTTGCGCCTCGACTAAAAACTCCGGATCGTCTGTTGCTTGTAAATAATATTGCAAACCCCAAGACTTCGACCCCGTTAATGGCGGGTGGAGGCGGAAGCAAGCGCGATATAAACTATCTCCAGTTTGAGACTGTCCGAGGGGAGATTTCCAATTATTTAATAAAGTTGCTAGCTGTTCGGTTTCTTTCGCACCGGTCAATTTTTGAGTTGACTTCCTCGCCAGCGCTTTTAACCATTGGCGAACTACGGGATGCAAAGACGTCGTACCAGCGGGAGAGATTTCTGCGGTCAGTTCTCGCACTTGGGAATCTATGACATTATCGAGGAAATTTTGCAGCAGTTCCTCGCTGGATTTTAGGGGAATTGTTGGGGGGATATTTTCTGTTTTGATTTGCCAATCTTCCCAAGATTGAGGTAACTCTAAATCTTCTAAATACGCGCGAGAAGAAATTGGCATTTGTCTGGCGAATTGCCGCAGTCTCCCTCGGTCGGTAGCGCTGTCGATTAGCGGTTGCCAGCGGGGAATAAAAGCATTATTGGAATCTGGTTCTAAAGATGGTAAAAATTTGCTTCTAGCTAATAAGTCCAGACTCCATCTGGCGATATGAGACCAGAAGCGCAAATCGCCGCCGATGAAAGAATTGTTAGTGCCGATGTTGCTTAAAGGCAGGGATTGGAGGAAGGCGATCGCTTCATTTCTATTCAGACTAATTCCTTCTATTTCCCAAGGATAAAGGTAGAGTGGCGAGTTATTTTCTAACAGTTTAGTACCAGAATAGATCGGGTAGAGTTTTTCATCGTCAAGCTCCGTCGGCAGGGCAATTATTTTTATGTTTGGTTCTTCCGATTGATTGTCGGCTGTTTTTTTGTTAGAAGGCGAACGCCTTTTTTTTATCTCCTCCCAATTTGACAATTCCGCCTCGGTCAGAGCGTAAGGATTTATGGCAATTTCCCCTCCTTCTACTTTATCTGTTTCTGTCAATCGCCGCCAAGTTTCTCCCCAAATAAATAAATAACTTTCCTCAGCTTCTACTACCCAACATCCATGTAAAATTGCCATGATTAATTGTTATTTTTTAATTTTTAATTCTTTGTAGTAATCGCTTTAGCGATTCATATAGATAAATCGCTAAAGCGATTACTACCAAAGCT
>CALKCV010000022.1 GCA_938083405.1 uncultured Microcoleaceae cyanobacterium
TCGCAATAAACAACCATAAAAAAATAAAGAGAGGAAAAAGGGAAATGCAAGGCAGAACAAGGAGCCCACACATTTCCCTCAATTATTAATTATTAATTATTAATTATTAATTGTTATAACTCTCCTCAATAATCTCTAAAACGTAATCTCCTTCGCTGACACCATAATTAGTCGAAACATCCAAAACCAATCCATCACACTCGGCACAACAGCTTACCACCTTCGGCAATTCTCCGTCTTTATTAAAACAAAGAACTTGATAAATTAACTGTTCTTTTTTAACAAAACTCCCCAACTCCACCCGAGATTTCACCATCCCTCCCACTGGCGCATAATACTTCTTCATTTTATCTTTTGACCTCACCGAAATTTGATGCTTTTTCGTTTCCGCCAAAGGCAAACTGTCGATTTTTAATAACCCCTTAGTTGCCAAATAATTTTTCACCCCTAGAACTCCTTTGTTCGCAGATTCTGGATTCATTTCCATTCCCGAACCCAATTCTAAAGTCCAAGATTCAATATCAAATATAATCGGTTTTCCTAATTCAGCAAAACGCTTTTCCAAAGCTAACCAAGGTTTCAAAAATGCTTCGTCGAAAGCATCTCCATCGTATTCGTTCATCAAGATTCCATAATCCAGCAAAAATGCTCTGGCGCTTTCTTCGCGACTTCTAAAACAATACAAATAATCTAAAGCTTTATTGGTGGAACTGTGCAAGTCTATTACATAGTCCGCATCCAAACATAAAGACTGCATTTGATACCTATATTTTTCGCCAAAAGGTACGCCGCTGGGAGAGTTAATTTTAGCTTCGAGTTTTTCAAAACTCTGGAGTATTTTTTTTCTGTAATTAGTTTTAATTTCCTCCGGTTCTAAATCGATTTTAGATTTGGCAAAAGTTTCGATGTCCTCATCTTCTTTCTCGTAATCCCAAAAGATGCGGTTCCAGTCTTTGCCGTCATAGATATGATAGCGACCGGAGGAAAAATGATGCGATCGCGCGTTTGTTCCCTCGGGGTTGCAAACTGGAACTAACCAAATTTCCCCTATTAATTGAGTCTCGTCTAAAGTTATTAAAAACTCGATTAATTGATGAATGACGGCATTGCCGCTAATCTCCGCCCCGTGCAAATTTGATTGTAAATAGGCTTTTTTTCCCGGTTGAGAACCGATGAATTTATAGACTTGGACCCTGAGGCGATCGCCCGAGGCTAATTCTCTTATTGGAATAGTTAAAATCTGCGGTTTCATTAATGTTTAAATAGTTCGTTCTTTTAGGAGCTTGCCTTTGGGAAATAGCCCATGGGTAACACGGTCATTTTACCCTAGAACCAGGATGCCCGTTGCCGGTCGTTTTTCCAACTATGGCCCTGTTTTTGATTCTGAATGGCCCGGTGGCTTAGGCCATTATTTAGGGACAAAGCATCGAGATAGTAATTTTGAGTGAAGCGCGATCGCTTCCGCGAAATCCTTTGTCTCTAATGGGTCTAACGCACCTGGCCATCCTTATTATCGAGGCAATGTCTATTTTATCAAAAGTTTTCAATCTAGTAAGGGCCAGATATCGTACAACCCTGCTTAGGTAATTCTTTCAGGGGGCGTTGGTACTGCCCGAAGCGATCGAACAACCCCCATGGGAAGGTTGCAATCCAAAGATGAATTTGCTAAAGTTATGTAAGATCGATGTAATAAAAATAGAGGGAACAAACTGCAAATTAGATAACAGTAGTCCAATTAGTGCGATGCTAAAATTAGTATGCAATATTAAAAGTTAACCAAACAAATTGTAAACAGGATAACAGAAATAAGATTGCTTTTATCCTAAGATAGTTTCTGTTGCTTAAATCTAAAATCAGAACCAAATTTATTTTTTTATCCTAACCGAAAAGCACGATGCTAAACTATCTTCCTCCACTAAACGACCATAACTTGCCCTATCCCGATACCATTCATCCAATCGTAGTGCATTTCGTGATTGCGATGGTGTTATTCGCGGTTCTCTGCGATGCGATCGGCTACTTTACGGGCAACGATCGCCTCTACGAAGTCAGTTGGTGGAACTTGTTTTTTGCCACTATTTCCATCTTCATTGCCATCATCTTCGGGCAGGTAGAAGCAGGACTAGCTCTACCCTACTCCGCAGTAGAACCAACTCTAAACCTGCATACCCTCATAGGTTGGTCCCTGTCGGGGGTGATTTCCGCAATAACGGCCTGGCGCTACGTCCTGCGATCGCGCAACCCCAAAAAGTTACCCCTGCCTTTTTTAGGCGCGGGAGTGCTATTAACCGGACTGGTATTCTTCCAAGTATATCTCGGAGACTTACTCGTATGGGTCTATGGATTGCATACGGTCCCCGTAGTCGAAGCAGCTAGGGAGGGAATCCTGTAAGCAATTAATAATTAATAATTAATAATTAATAATTGGGTTCAAGGCTAACAACCATTGATTTGACTGGCTTTGCTTTTTTTTACCTTCTTGTTTTTATTATGGTCATTTATTGCGACTTGATATCAATTAATAATTAATTGTTAATTGTTAATTGTTAATTGTTAATTAATAATTGCCCCGTCCGCGAAGAAATTTTTTGTTCAAAATCCGCATACTTAACTACTTAATGAACCAGGAAATAATCGAACAACTAGGAAGCCAACTGGGTGCGAACGGTTTGCCCTACTCAGTACCCATACATCCCAACTTAGTCCATTTAACCTTGGGGTTATTCATAGCAGCGATCGCCTTCGATATAGTCGGCTTTCTCTTTCCCTTAGAAAAGCCCGTTTTCAAATTTTTCGCCATCCCCGCAACCCGCTCCAACTTCTTCGATGTCGGCTGGTACAATATGCTAGCATCCGCAATTATTACCTTCTTTACAGTCGGGGCGGGTTTCTACGAAATAATGCTCGCAACTGCCCCCACGGATGTCAAGAGCGTCTGGGGTTTGGAGGCAATGGAAACCATGCTCTGGCACGGCGTAGGCGGAGTATTGCTGCTAATGCTAATCGTCTTGATGGCAGTATGGCGAGGTTTTCAGCGCTTTATTTGGCGCAAAGACCGCTCCCAACAAGTGCAGTTGAGCTATCTATTCGCAGGACTCGCGATATTTGCCATTATGTTCGTACACGGTACTTTAGGGGCGCAACTTGCAGCGGAATTTGGCGTGCATATTAGCGCCGATAGCCTGTTGCGCCTCGGTGAAAATCCTAATTTACTTTTAAGGTGATGCAGCTATGAAAATTCGCACGATACTCATATTGGGAACCTTAGCGATCGCCTGCGGTGCCATCAGCCTGTGGATGGGGGTGCAATCCTATAGCTGGCTTCCGCCTCAAGCTTCCGCCGAGTCGGTATTAGTAGATCGCTTATTTAGCGTACTGGTTACCATCGGCAGCTTCATCTTCCTCGGCGTCACCGGAACCTTAACCTATTCCGCATTGTTCCAGCAGGCGGGCAAGTACGAGGTCGGCGACGGCCCCCCCATCGAGGGCAACGTAACCTTAGAAATAGTCTGGACGGCAATACCCTTTGTCTTAGCAGTCGCGATCGCAGCCTACACCTATCATATTTACGACAAAATGTCCCTCGTAGGCTCGATGGAACGGGTCCAGATGGATGCGGCAACTGCGATGGAAGGCGATCGCCCCTCTTCCTCCCCCCGAACATCGGGGGGCCGGGGGGGATTATCCCCAGAAACAATAGAAGTTCGCGCCCGCCAGTGGGTCTGGGAATTTCGCTATCGAGATAGCGGCATCACCAGCACGGAACTACATTTACCAAACAACCGACGGGCGACGTTATTAATGACATCCGAAGACGTCATACACGGATTTTATATCCCCGCATTTCGCGTCAAACAAGACGTCATCCCCGGTGAAGCGATCGAATTTCAATTTACCCCCATCCGGGAAGGCCGTTATCGACTGCGCGACTCCCAATACAGCGGCACCTATTTCGCCGCAATGCAAGCCGATGTAGTCGTAGAATCGCCGGAAGCCTATCAACAGTGGCTATCGCAAGCGGCAGTTTCTCCTCTGGTAGAAGCATACAACCAAGCTTATGACGAATATCATAACGTCCGAAACACTATTAGCGCCGGCTGGGAAACAGTCGAACCCGCCCAACCTCCACTTGTAAACTACTCCAGTATAAAGGATAGCAACAAATGACAAATATTTCTGCTCCAAGCGCGCCAACCCCCGGCGGGCCGGAGACAAAAATCGAAGAACCGCACCACCATCCCCCGGATAACTGGAGGCGATACTTCAGCTTCAGCACCGACCATAAAGTAATCGGCATTCAGTATATAGTTACATCCTTCTTCTTCTTTTTAGTAGGCGGTATCTTAGCCATGCTAATAAGAGGCGAACTAATAACTCCAGAATCAGATCTGCTCGATCGCACGGTTTACAATTCCATGTTCACCATGCACGGCACGATCATGCTCTTTCTCTGGACCTTTCCCGTTCTGGTGGGACTATCCAATTACCTAGTCCCCCTAATGATAGGCGCCCGGGATATGGCATTTCCGAGATTGAACGCCGCCGCTTTCTGGATGGTTCCAGTTTTCGGCATCATCCTGATGGCAAGCTTCTTCGTACCCGGAGGCAGCGCCCAAGCCGGTTGGTGGTCCTATCCGCCGGTGAGCCTCCAGAATCCTACGGGCAACTTAATCAACGGTCAGGTGTTGTGGCTGTTGGCGGTGGCAATTTCTGGAGTATCTTCCATCATGGGGGCGGTGAACTTTGTCACGACGATCGTGCGGATGCGATCGCCAGGCATGACCTTCTTTCGGATGCCTGCCTTCGTCTGGACGGTGTGGGCCGCGCAGATAATTCAATTGTTTGGTTTGCCGGCCCTAACGGCGGGGGCGGTGATGCTTCTGCTCGACCTCACCTGCGGCACCGCATTTTTCGACCCCGCCAAAGGAGGCGACGCCGTTTTATATCAGCACTTTTTCTGGTTCTACTCCCACCCGGCAGTCTATGTCATCATCCTGCCCATCTTCGGCATCTTCTCGGAACTCTTTCCAGTTCACGCCCGCAAGCCGCTATTCGGTTATAAAGTAGTGGTAATTTCATCCTTTATTATCGTGTTTTTGAGCGGCATCGTTTGGGTACATCATATGTTCGCCAGCGGCACCCCTGGATGGATGCGAATGCTGTTCATGGCAACTACAATGTTAATTGCCGTGCCCACGGGGATTAAAGTTTTTGCTTGGGTGGCCACGGTGTGGGGCGGCAGGTTGCGGCTCAATACCCCCATGTTGTTTGCCCTCGGTGGTTTGGTAATGTTCGTATTTTCCGGCATTACCGGCATCATGCTCGCAGCGGTCCCCGTTGATATTCACGTTAATAATACCTATTTCGTCGTCGGTCACTTTCATTATGTCCTTTACGGCGCGGTAGTTATGGGAATCTACGCCGCTATTTATCATTGGTTCCCGAAGATGACAGGACGAATGTATTCCGAAGGACTCGGCAAGCTGCATTTCGTACTGACCTTTATCGGTACTAATCTAAACTTTCTCCCCATGCACCCCCTGGGATTGATGGGAATGCCCAGACGAGTAGCTTCCTACGATCCGGAATTTGCCTTCTGGAATGTCATTGCTAGCGTGGGCGGATTTCTGTTGGGAATGTCAACCCTGCCTTTTATTCTCAATATTATAGGCTCCTGGGTGCAAGGAGAGAAAGCGCCGTCGAATCCTTGGCGGGCGATCGGGCTAGAATGGCTCATTAGCTCGCCCCCCACTGTAGAAAACTACGAAGAATTACCCGTTGTCATAGCGGAACCCTACGGCTACGGTAAAGACGAGCCTCTGGTTGCCAATCCCGATAAATTGGAGATACCCCATGATATCAAGTCGCAATAAAGAACCACAATAAAATGAAGAGAGCGAAAATGCGAATGCCGATCGGAGTAAGGATTCCAGGCAACAATGCCAATTGTTAATTGTTAATTGTTAATTGTTAATTGATATGAGTCAAGCTAAAATAGAACCTTCACTAAACCCTAGTTCTGGAGCCAGTGATGCTGCTGCTGGCGAAATTGAAGCCGCTGTTCGTAGCGAGCATGACGAAGCGGGCAATAGTATGTTCGGCTTCATTGTTTTCCTGCTTTCAGAGAGCGTCATATTTTTGAGCTTTTTTGCAGGATACATCGTTTACAAGACGAACGCCCTCGATTGGCTCCCGGATGGTGTCACCGGCCTGGAAGTTCGAGAGCCAGCAATAAATACGGTAGTTTTAGTTTCTAGCAGTTTTGTAATCTACATTGCCGAACGCTATCTCCACGCTAAGAACCTCTGGGGGTTTCGAGCTTTCTGGTTGCTGACTATGGCGATGGGCAGCTACTTTTTGTACGGTCAAGCTGTGGAGTGGGCCGGTCTTCCCTTTGGCTTCACTGATGGAGTCTTCGGCGGCACTTTTTATTTGCTCACCGGGTTTCACGGTTTGCACGTTATGACCGGAGTGCTGTTGCAGTCGATTATGTTGGCACGCTCTTTCATTCCCGGTAACTACGAGAAAGGAGAGTTCGGCGTTGCCGCTACTTCTCTTTTCTGGCACTTTGTGGATGTTATCTGGATTATTTTGTTCCTGCTGCTTTATATCTGGCAGTAATTAATTAATTATTAATAATTAATAATTAATAATTGGGATTTTTGATTTTGTCGAGGGCGTAGTACCGTCATAAAGGTTAAAATTTTGGGTAAACTTCGG
>CALKCV010000023.1 GCA_938083405.1 uncultured Microcoleaceae cyanobacterium
CTCTTGGCGATCGCACGCCCAAATCTTATGAGGACGAAGGTAAATTGGAAGCAGTTCTAAGGTATTTTATCCACGCTATTGAAACAGGGCAGCCCAGTTAAGTCAACATTATAGCATATAAACGAGTGTATCAAGGTCAACAACTAGCTACAGCGATTGACGAACTACCTACTTTATCGGAAACAGGGGTCGTTTTTCGTTTAATACATCTACAATTCCAAAACACCGCTTTATCAGCGATTGGTTCCCTCATAAATGGTGGTAGATACAATATAGCTCAAGAGTTTTCTTGTCTCTATACCTCGGACACGCCTATTACTGCCCTTCGAGAAATAAGGATGTTAACGGAAACATCCAGAGAGCTTATTGCCCATAAACAGGAACCACAAATTTTATTGTCTATTGAATACAGCCTTAAGGCCATACTTGATTTGACGAATCCCAATAATCAAGCTGCCTTAGGCACCAATATACAAGAGCTTACCGGGGTTTGGTTGCCAATGTATCTCCAAGGTCAAATTGCTCCTACTCAAGAACTGGGGGCAGCAGCACGCGCTTCCCAAAAGATTGAAGCTTTAAAAGTTCCATCTGCCCATGAGCCTAATGGTTATAATCTCGCGATCTTTCTCGATAGGCTGTCCTCCGGGAGTTTTTTGCAAGTTTACGATAACTCTGGTACGATAAAAGCGCGATTACCGGAGTGATGCTTGCCTCAAATACTTAGACAAACAAGCGACGGCGATAGATTTTCATTCTCGGGGGCGAGTTTACTACCAAAATACCAGATGGTTTGCCTTATGCCCCGAAAATATAACCCTTTTGCCAGGTCAACCTTGCCAAGTCGTCGATATTCACGCCCCAACTTTAACCCTAATTGTTAAACCTGTTAATTTTGACTAATTTCGATAAAACCGAAAAGCGATCGCTCTTTCTGGGGCGATCGCTTTTTGCTGAGTCTTTTGTTGGGTTGCGCTACGCGTGCGCCTAACCTACGAGAAAGAGCGAGCGCTTTTTGTTATACGGCAGCGCCACCCGAGACTCAACTATCGAACGAGCAACAGTTCAAGAAAAAAGAGATTTGGCGTAAGTACCTGCGCAAAATTAATTACATACCGAACAGGCAAATTATTTAAGAGTGCCTCTTCTACGGGAGAAGCCGATTTGTAGAGAGCGATCTTACAAAAAACCGTGCCACCTTGCATTAGGTTATAGATCGAGACGGATTTAAGCTTAATCGGGAAACAAGCACTCTTGCGCGTTCTACGGGGGAGCGATCGAAGTCACCAGAGAAGATGGGCGGCGATCGCTACAGAAGATGGGTGGCGATCGCTACAGATGATGGGTGGCGATCGCTGTTAATTCTCCGTATTATCACTGTTTTTGTGTTGCAGGTGTCACTGCTGTTTCCACAAGAGTATTCGATACTAATCTAAATACCTCTGTATGTGGAGACTGACTCATAATGACTATGGTAATTCGTCCCGAAGGAGACCTGGATTTAAAAAATAGCTCCCTGCTACAACAGCAATTCGCGCGATCGCTCGCCGAAGAGTCCCTTCGTTGTTGCGCCATTGACTTAGAAGCTGTCAATTTTATCAATAATTTCGGTCTGATGACTTTAACCTCCCTCCGTCACCTGGCCAAGGAAAACGGCTGTCGTTTATATCTGCTGAATTTGAAAGAGTCGGTAAAATATATTATGGAGGTCACAGGAGTCCATAGAGAATTTAAAATTTTAGACGAGAAGGGTTTTAAAAGGCTCACAAATGCTTATAAAGCTCTCCAGTCAAAGCAAAAATAAAACTAAATCGGAGCCAGCTTAATGATAAATTTTTCTAGGTGTCGGAGCCAAAAACATAAATATAAAATCGTCCGCCTGCTAGGTTTTTTTTGCATATCTCTGGTTCTCGGTCTTACTCTCGGTTATTTTACTCCGACTAAATGGGGCAACTACTCGAATGAAAATGGCGCGATCGCTATTTACGTTTACAATAGCGGCATCCATACCGATCTTCTAGTTCCTCTTAAAACTCCGGCTTGGAATTGGCAAGAACGTCTCGACTTAAAATCCATAACTCCCCAGACTAATTCCAACGAATATCTCGCCTTTGGTTTTGGCGATCGCTCCTATTTCCTAGAAACCTCTCAGGGCGCATCTCCCAAATTTACCACTCTTTTTAACGCTTTATTTTTGCCAACGCTTCCAGCAATGCGGGTTCTGGTTTATCGAGATATTCCTCAATATTTTCCAGAAATTAAATGCGTTAAGATATCTAATTTTAATTATTTAAAACTCGTTGATTTTATTAACAATTCTTTTCAGTTAGACCCTCAAAATAATAAAATTATTATCGCAAAATTCCCGGAACGTGGCGGCGGTTTTTATGAAGCCAGGGGCACTTATTCCATATTAAGAGGTTGTAACGATTGGACTGCGGAAGCTTTGAGAACTGCAGGGGTGAATACTCCTGTTTGGTCCGGTCTTTCTTCTGCTATTATGTTGCATTTTAAAAA
>CALKCV010000024.1 GCA_938083405.1 uncultured Microcoleaceae cyanobacterium
TTTCAAAATTTAGATGCACCCCTTTGCTCCAACATCTGAAAACTACCATTATTTATCTGGATTACCGAAATTAATGCTCGACCAAAAACTACAACTCCAGCTAACAGATCGTCCCTTACGTCAGTTACAAAATCCGCTGCCAATACGACCTGAAATTGTATGGGAACAACCCTCCCTAGTAATTCCTAATGCCCCAGAGGTTAGCGAAGTCAAAAAGATCATAAACCATCGCGTTAACAGTATTGGCGCTGACTCTAACCGTCGCGCTGGCAGTTATCCTTATTATCTATTTCATCCTCCCGGCAAGCCCATTTTGGGAACGATTATAATGTTTCATAGCTTCGGCGCTATCCCCCATCAAATGTCGCTGCTGGCGCAATCTTTATTTAATAATGGCTTTAATATTTATCAACCTTGCATCGCCGGTCATGCCTTTATCCCTCCCAAAATATATTGGCCCCAAGCACGGCTCAAACCAAAGATAAGTTTGTTTCTTAAAAACAAGATCGAGAAAGACGAAGTTTTTCAAAATTACCTCAGCAATATAGAAGCAAATGTCGATAAATTTAACTGCCCCACAGTTAAAGAGCAAAAGGGTTTAATGGAGCGTTTGTTGAAAATAGAACCGAGATTAGAAGATTTATTTTGGGCGATCGAGAGGGAGAGCAATCGAGATTTTAACCGCTATTTTGACAGCGAAAGCATTAAATATTTAACAGATGCTAAAGCCCGCTTGGCAGAATTAGCAGCAATGCCTGGGCCGATTTATGCCATAGGTTTATCGGTGGGGGCAACTGTAGCATTAGCCCTGGCAGCAACGGAACCGGAGAGAGTTAAAAAAGTAGTTGCTTATTCCCCTGTATTGAAGATTCGCGGACAAAAATTGAGTTGTTTTTTCCATGTAGCAGGCTTGCTAGATCTTAAGCTAAATGTTTGTGGAGAAAGTTTATATGCTCCTATTGAAGGATTAATAGCAGGAGCCCATCTTGGTAGTTTGGTTACGAGCTCCCAAAAGAGGAGAAATTTATGGAAAGTTCCTACTTTTTTCGTGCTTACAGAAAACGACGATTTAGCAGATATTGAAACAAGCAAAAAGTTTATGGAAGCAATGGGGGGTAATTGGAAAGGTCATCGGTGTTATGTTTATCCCAGCGCCAATTTAGTGCCCCATCAAATGGTAGATCCCAGAAGCCCTAGTAATGGCATGAGCAACGCTTTTTGGCGCAATTTGTATCGGGAAACTAGGCGTTTTCTTCAATATGGAGATATTAAAGAAGAGAAGATGGGTTCTTTGGGTTGAGATTTACACTGGGAGCAAGTCACCTTTGAAGCGAACCAAAAACGTACGGCTTTTTGGAACGTTGTCAGTTGTTAGTTGGCAGAAAAAATTAATTTACCAAACTGACGTGCTTCCTGCGAAGCTACCTACCATGCACCCGGAACCGAAAATGGCCAGAAAGCTTCGAGGACGGTTATTGACAAAAAGGAGGTGCGGTAATTGCTGTCTTTCTCTTTATCCAAGGCGATCGCTCGTGCTACCATCTAATAAAATAACTATGACTGGGATTGTCAAACAACGAGCCTAGCGATCGGCAAAATAACTTAGGTTTCCCTAGAGTGTAGGTTGCCAAAGTGTTACTAAAAACTAACAAATAAGTAGCGGTAATTGCCACTTAAGTGCAAATCAATTAAATAAAAAATACAAGAAAAATGGGATTTTTTGATTCGGAAATAGTGCAAGAGGAAGCGAAGAAGCTGTTTGAAGATTATCAATCTTTAATTGCTCTGGGTGGCGACTACGGAAAGTTCGATCGCGAAGGTAAAAAACTTTATATAGAGCAAATGGAAGCGATAATGGATCGCTATAAAGTCTTTATGAAGCGCTTTGAATTATCAGAAGATTTTATGGCTCAAATGACTGTCGAACAGTTAAAAAGCCAATTAGGACAATTTGGCATGACTCCTCAACAAATGTTCGACCAAATGCACTCTACCTTAGAGCGAATGAAGGCAGAAATTGAAAAAACCAAGTAATTTTTGGTTGGAACGTAGAACAGGCAAGATGCCTGTTCTACGGTGGCTCGTTAACAGGCAAGATGCCTGTTCTACGGTGGCTCGTTAACAGGCAAGATGCCTGTTCTACGGTGGCTCGTTAACAGGCAAGATGCCTGTTCTACTAAGGTCTGGAAAACTTAGAAGGGAGGGGGAAATATTCAACCGGCAAACCGCTCATAGCGCGACTCATAAAATCGCGCCAAACGGGAGCAACAGTGCCGCCGCCAGTAGCGCCGTAATAAAGAGGTTTGTAATCATCATTACCCACCCAAATAGCAGTAGAAAGCTGTGGAGTGTAGCCTACGAACCAGACATCCCGTTCCGAAGAAGTAGTACCAGTTTTACCTGCGGCCTGACGTCCGATTTGAGCTTTAGTCGCAGTACCTTGTTGAATAACTCCAGTCAAAACGTGATTGAGAGAAGCCACCGCCCATTCATTGAGAACCAACTTAGGCTTCGGGGTATTATCGAGCAAAACATTACCGCGAGTATCCGTCACTTGGACGATAAAAGTAGTATCCGAATGCCAGCCGTTATTAGCAAAAGTAGCATAAGCCCCCGCCATTTCTAAAGGTGTCAGATCCACCGAACCCAAAGGCAAAGAAATCACCGGTTCGATAGGGCTTTTAATGCCGAGAATGCGGCAAACCTCAATCACTTTATTAAGTCCCACTGATTGACCGAGTTTCACAGCAGGGATATTGAGGGATGATTCCAAAGCCTTACGCAGAGACACACCCCCAGAAAAACCACCACCATAATTTCTGGGAGTGTAATATTCATTGCCATCGGGATAGCTAATAGGGCTGTCCATAATACCAGAATTTGGGGTATATTGACCCGAAGCAAAAGCGGTATAGTAAACAAAAGGCTTAAAAGCAGAGCCAGGCTGCCGTCGAGCTTGAATGGCGCGGTTAAACTGACTGCTTTTGTGATCCGATCCGCCGACCATTGCTTTGACAAAATGAGTGCGAGGATCTACGGCGACTAGAGCCAATTGCCCTTTATCCCAACTGCGATAAAGACCCCGGTAATAAAAAATCTCATGCCAGGCAGTGACGGTTTCTTCTGCCATCTTTTGGAAATTAGTGTCAATGGTGGTTTGAATGCGCATACCGCCTTTGACCACTGCATCCCGACCGAAACGTTCGGTTAATTCCTGAACCACTGCTTCGGTAATGTAAGGTAATTCGCTCTTGCGAAAAGAAGTAACTCGACCGACTAAAAGCGGTTGCTTGAGAGCGATTTCTTCTTCTTCGGGAGTGATCCAGCCGAGAGTCCGCATCCGGGCTAGAACAACGGCCTGCCGAGTTTTGGCATTTTTATAATTGATAAAAGGGCTATATTGCTCTGGTGCGGGAATCATGCCCGCCATTACAGCGGCCTCTGCCAAGGTTAAGTCTCTTGCTGACTTATTAAAATAACTTTGAGCGGCTGTTTCCGCCCCGTACAAGTTGTGGCCCCAGTAGATTTGATTGAGATATAACTCTAAAACTTCTTTTTTGGAGAGAATTTGCTCCAGACGAATAGCTAAAACTGCCTCTGCCGCTTTCCTACTAATGGCTCTTCTCGGAGATAGAAAGAGGTTTTTTACTAACTGCATGGTCAGGGTTGAACCACCTTCTACGGTTTCGCCCTGTTCTAAGTTGGCGACCATTGCCCGGATGATGCCGATGGGGTAGATGCCGGGGTGAGTGTAAAAGTTGCTATCTTCGATCGCTAGGACGGCGCGTTTGAGGTGAGGAGATATTTCGTCGAGGGGAATTACTTCTCGGTTGGCCTCGTCGTGGAGGCTGGCTAGGTGTTTGCCGTTGATGTCGTAAATGTGGGTTGTTTCTGAGGGGACGTAGCTTTCTAAAACTCGGACATCGGGTAAGTTTCTGAAGCTGATGGCCAGACCAACGAGACCGCCTGCAACTACGGAACTGGTTAGCATGGTGATGCCGAGGATGGTTCCTGCGGTTACTTTACTAACAGATTGGACGAAGTTAAAGACTGGCGTGGGGTTTACCGATCGCTTTTGCTCTTTTCTTCTGATTACGTTGCTTGACACTTTGACCTCTTTTGTTTAACTAGATTGGGTTATTTTGAAGTGCTGATGCTTTGCTGGTTGATGCCTGGGGGTAGTGTTAATCTTAATCGATGTTCTCTGTGGGATAATTTGTGGGTGTTATCGGAGCTTATCCAAAGCGTCGGAGCGCCGGACAAATTCATCTTAAAAAAAATAAGCGATCGCTATGGCAGATAATGGCCATAAAACTTTTCCTACTATGACTAAAAGGTAAACCGAAAATAGAAAATGACTGATAATTTTACATGGCTAAAGCGGGGTATTAGCGAAATTTTTCCCGATCGCCCCGATTCAGAAGACCCAGATGAAAATTTGCTGCAAAGATTGACTAAAACAGATCGACCTCTGCGAGTAAAGCTGGGCGTGGACCCTACGGGAGCAGATC
>CALKCV010000025.1 GCA_938083405.1 uncultured Microcoleaceae cyanobacterium
TTCCGTAGATAAACCCTTGGGCGATCGCCTCCACCAATCCACTTCTCAAAAAGCATTTACCATCAGCCCGCTGCAAACCAATAAGCGCCCTCCAAACCGTCGGGATAATTGCTTGCAATGGCAGTACGATCGCCCGATACCTGCTAATAGTAACTGTTGGTGGCGAATCTCTCTTTTAGACGATGGTTTATTCGGGAAATTAACCGCTCTTTGGTTGGAGATAAATCCCCAGAAACCGTGGCATTTAGGGCCTGCGGATTTGCAGATTACCAGCATTATGGCGACTCCGAAATCTAGCCAACCTTGGGCTAATTCTCGTTCTTATTCTCAGTTGTACGAAAATGCCTCGGATACTAAT
Source organism: uncultured Microcoleaceae cyanobacterium (assembly GCA_938083405.1). Taxonomy (GTDB): domain Bacteria; phylum Cyanobacteriota; class Cyanobacteriia; order Cyanobacteriales; family Microcoleaceae; genus CALKCV01. Next base: position 359 of record CALKCV010000025.1, read on the forward strand.
ACAACGATCGCCCTTTCTTTTGCAACTCCCACCTCCTTTCGCCAGGGGAAATACGACACGGCGATGCCTTCGCGGGAGTGCGTTTTTAATTCTCTTTTGAAACGCTGGAATAAATATAGCGGTATTGAGTTTGGCGAAGTGCCGGTGGAGTCTATTTTTTCGAGTTATCTCGATATCAATACGGAGATTGTAGCGGATTCTCGGAGTAAATTTATTGGCGTTGTTGGAAATAGTACCTATCGCATTATGGGGAAAGTCGATCCTATTTCTATTAAGCAAATTAATGCTTTAGCTGATTTTGCTTTGTATTGCGGCGTGGGGAGGAAAACGCCGATGGGCATGGGGATGGCGAGGCGTTTATTTATTAGCTAAAATCTCGTTTTTAGTAAGCACTTCAGCGCTTTAATATGGCTTTTTTGAAAAGCATTAAAGTCGAATGTTATAGCAATTCAAGAATGTATGAGATACTACCGGATCGATCCCCCCCAGCCCCCCTTAAAAAGGGGGGAGCCAGAGCAAGTAAAAGTCCCCCTTTTTAAGGGGGATAATGGGGGAGCGTCAATTGATTTCACCGATTCAATAATTGCTATAGAACCCAAAATTTAAGAATTAACCATTCCCTCGCAATGACATTTTAAGCCTAATTAAAGAGTTGGAAAAAAGCGATCGACCCCCAAACCCAAGCAATCTCGCCCGCCAGAAACCGGGTTTTTTGCAAAAACCCGGTTTCTTAAATCTCCCGGATCGAAACAACTCCCACCACCCATCGACTAACCCAACCCAGAAATTATTAATTGTCAATTGTTAACTATTAATTGTTAATGAAAAATGATAGAACCCATACCAATCGCTTCTCTGAATCATTATTGCTATTGCCCCCACCGCTGCTGGCGGATGTTTTGCGCGGGGGAGTTCGCAGAAAATCAATACACTATTGAAGGTACGAGTTTGCACGATCGCGTCCATACTTTGTCTTCGGAAAACCGCGACGAAGTTTTGCAGGTTCGGGCAATTTGGCTCAAGTCCGACAAGTATCAGTTAATAGGAAAGTCTGATTTAATTGAGTTAGAAAATGGCGGAATATATCCAGTTGAATACAAGCGCGGGAGGAAAGGAGAATGGGATAACGACGAATTACAAGTTTGCGCTCAAGCTTTATGTCTCGAAGAAATGACGGGCAAAAATATTGAGGAAGGTTACGTTTATTACGCCCATTCTCATAGCCGCCAGTTGGTGAAAATTGATAATAGTTTGAGGGCGCAAACTTTGGAAACTATTGCGGCGGTGCAACAGCTTTTTGCTACGGGAATTGTGCCTCTGGCGGTTTATTCCAAACGCTGTAAAGGATGCAGTTTGTATGCCCAATGTTTGCCCCAAGCTGTTGATAAGGTGGGGCGATATTCAGAAAGTTCGTAGAACAGGCATCTTGCCTGTTCGCGTTGTTTTTGGAACAGGCATCTTGCCTGTTCTACGGGTAATTTTTATTACCCGATCGCTATTACCCTAAAAATAGGAGATTGAAAAAAATGGGTACTCTTTACGTTACGAATGAGGATGCTTTTATCGGCAAAGCTGACGAACGTTTGACGGTGAAATCCGATAAGAAAAAGTTGGTGGACGTGCCGATGATTAAGGTTGACGGCGTGGTAGTTTTGGGGCGGGCGACGGTTTCGCCTGCGGTGGTTTCGGAATTATTAGAAAGGCAAATTCCGCTTTCTTTTATGAAGGCAACAGGTCGTTATTTGGGAAGATTGGAACCAGAGATGACTAAGAATATTTTTGTTAGAAAGGCGCAGTGGAAGGCGGCGGGAAATACTGCGGAAGCGGTTCATGCGGTTCGCGGTTTTGTGCGCGGAAAGTTGAAGAATTATCGCTATATTTTGCAACGCCGCCAGCGAGAAAATTCCGAGTTGGATTTTAAGTCAGAGTTGGTGCGTTTGGAGGGAGCGATCGCTAAAATTGATAAAACTGATTCGATTGATTCTTTGCGCGGTTTGGAAGGTGCCGGTAGTGCGGTTTATTTTGGCTGTTTTAATCGGTTGATAAAAGGGCCTGATTTTGAGTTTAAAGGTCGCAACCGACGCCCGCCGACGGACCCGGTTAATAGTTTGTTGAGTTTGGGTTATTCTCTGTTGCGCCACGACGTTCAAAGTGCGGTTAATATTGTCGGTTTTGACCCTTATTTGGGTTATTTGCATTACGAACGTTACGGTCGTCCTTCTTTAGCTTTGGATCTGATGGAGGAGTTTCGACCTTTGGTGGTGGATGCGTTGGTTTTGAGTATTTTAAATAAGCCGAAGCGATCGCTTACTCCAGAGGATTTTGAAAAAGAACCCATCAGCGGGGCGGTTTCTTTGACTGGGGATGGGTTGAAAACTTTTTTGCGTTTGTACGAGGTGAAAAAGCAATCGACTTTTAAGCATCCGGTGTTGAAACGCAAGTGTAGCTATCAAGAAAGTTTTGAGATTCAAGGGCGACTTTTGGCGAAGTATTTGATGGGGGAAACTGATAAGTATCCGCCCCTGCTGATGCGGTAGGTAGCTATTAATTACCCCATCCGTGGCGGGGAGATTTCAGAAACCCGGTTTTTTCAAAAAACCGGGTTTCTAGCGAGGGAAAAGGTTTGAAATTTTTGACACGATTGAAATAGGATTGTTATTATTATGTATGTTGTGGTTTGTTACGATATTTCCGACGATAGCCGCCGGACGAAGGTCCATAATATTTTAAAGTCTTACGGCCAGTGGATGCAGTACAGCATTTTCGAGTGCGAGTTGACCGACACCCAATATGCTAAACTGAGGGCGAGACTGGCTAAGTTGCTCAAGTCCCAGGAGGACAACATCCGGTTTTATTTTCTCTGCCAGTGTTGCCAGGGGAAGGTGGAACGAATTGGCGGGCCATCGCTGCCGGATAATACGGTGTTTTTTGCCGATTAGAAAGTTGGCCCCCCGCGCGGGTGGGTAGGTGTAGAAAAGAGGAGGGAGAGAAAATGGTGCTGAGTTTGTTGCGCTGTAAGGGTTTGAGGGCT
>CALKCV010000026.1 GCA_938083405.1 uncultured Microcoleaceae cyanobacterium
TCTTGAATAGGGTCGCGGACCAGAAACCGGGTTTTTTGAACAATACCTTCGCCATTTTTTTGTAGCCATTTTTTTTGTAGGTCGGGCTCCGCGTAGCCCAAGCCAACATATTCGTTTGGTTTCGCTACACTACGAATGGTATTTTTCCGCCATCAGGCGAAGGTATTGTTGAAAAGACCCGGTTTCTCAAATATCCCTTGGGACCGACGGATTGCTAATTCGCTTTTTAAGTAGTCGGGGTCGGCGGAATTTTTATTCAAAAATTTACTTGCTGTCTGGGCAATTATTAAGTAGGTCGGCAAAAATATTGACATAAAATAATTTTTTATTTCCCCGTAGAACAGGCGTCTCGCCTGTTTGGTATGTCCAATTAATTTTGCACGGGTACTTAACGCTTTATCGCCACCCCGACGACAAACGTCCGACAATTATTAATTATTAATTATTAATTATTAATTACCGATCGCCTCCTTAAGAGCGTTTTGAGTCATAGCAGCGATCGCCTTATCCGTCGCCTTGGGCAGATGATAATATTTACCCGCCGCCGTCTTCGCCAACTCCTTAGCAAATCCAGTGGAGACAAACTTATTCTCAGTGTCGATGACCAACAACTGAATCCCCAAACCGCGAATCTTCGCCGCAATCTCCAATAACTCCTTCTTAATATCCGGCTTCTCCCCCTCCTCCATCGGTTCCCCCAGAGAACGGGCAAGGGGAATATTCCCCCGTCCGTCGGTAATAGCGACGATCGCCACCTGACCCACATCTCCAGACTGCTTCGCATTAACTCCCACCCGCACGGCCTGAGTCAAACCGTGAGCTAAAGGCGAACCGCCGCCGCAAGGCAAACGCTCCAAACGCCTGCGGGCCGTAGTAATAGAGCGCGTCGGCGGCAACAACACGTCCGCCTGTTCCCCGCGAAACGGAATCAACGCCACTTGGTCCCGACTCTGATAAGCCTCCGTCAACAACTGCATCACCGCGCCCTTAGCGGACTGCATCCGGTTGAGGGCCATGGAACCGGAGGCATCCACCAGAAATACCACCAAAGCCCCGGCCTTTCTCGCCAAACGCTTCCCGCGAATATCCCCTTGTTCGACAATAACTCGCTTGTTTGGCTGGCGCAACCGCCGCGACTTCTGATAAGGTGCCGCCGCGCGCAAAGTAGCATCCACCGCAATGCGCTTTACCCGACCTTTCGGCAAAATTGGCTTGACGTAACGACCGCGATCGTCGGAAAAAATCGTACTCCGACTCCCAGACTTACCCTGACGGTTCACCTGTTGGGCAAAGTTCATCACCGTCGGGTCGAGAATTACTCCCTCGGGGTCGAACATGAACTCCTCTGGAATGGTTGCCTCTTCTTCCTCTGGGGGTTCTGGCTCTTCTTGCTCTTCGTCTTCATCCGGTTCTTGCTCTTGCTCGTCGCTAGGTGGGGGGGGCGGCGGCGGTGGAGGCGGTTGCTGTTCTTCCGGCGGAGTCGGTACCGCCGTCGCCCGGGGCACGATCGCCAACTGTACCGCCTGCCGCAAATCTTCCGCAGTGACCGTAGTCCGCCCTTCCAAGGCAGCGGCCGCTTTGGCAACTCGCACGGCGAACAATTCCGCCCGGTGTCCTTGCACCACGCCGCGAACCGCTTCTTCTACTAAATAGGCAATTTGGTCTGGGGTAACGGTGACATCTTTCAACCATTCCCGCGCCAGCAAAATTTGGGTTTTGAGATTATCGATGTCTTCTTCGTATTGGGAGAGGAAGTCTTGGGGAGATTTGGAATAAGCTAAAGCTTGTTCCACTGCTAAAACTCGGTCTTCTATGTCTAGGACCATATCTGCCGAGAGAGCGATCGCGATTCTATCCAACAAATGTTCTCGCAACGGTCCTTCCTCTGGGTTATAAGTCGCAATAAATAGAGGCTTGCAGGGATGTTGAAAACTAATCCCCTCTCTTTCGATTACATTCCGTCCGTCCGTCAAGACGCTTAAGAGTAAATTGGCGATATTGTCATCCAGCAGATTGATCTCGTCAACATATAAGACGCCTCGATGGGCGGCGGCCAAGAGTCCCGGTTGGAACACAGTTTCCCCTCGCTTGACCGACTGTTCCACATCCACCGAGCCCAGGAGTCGATCCTCCGTCACTCCCAAGGGAATTTGAATAAAAGGAGTTGGCACGACTTGGGTGGGGAGTTCTTCATCTGCTGGCATCTCTTCCCTGGAGGCTAAAAGCAAATCGTCCCACTCTAGGGGTTTGTTGGGGTCGCAGTTACTAATGGAATCTTTGACTATTTCTATGGGGGGCAGCAGAGAATGGAGGGCTCTGGCCATGACCGATTTTGCCGTGCCGCGACGACCGGCGATGGCGACTCCTCCTAATTGAGGATCGACTGCTGTTAGGAGCATGGCTAATTTTATCGCTTCTTGTCCCACTACGGCGCTTAGGGGGAAAGCGGTGCTAGTGGCTATGGTGGCTGCTGACATGGTTTATGGGTTTTTGGGCTTTGTTTCTGGGGTCAATCATACCGCTTTTTGACAATTAACAATTGGGCGATCGGTCGTTGATTAACACAACTTGCGTTTAAAGTCAAGATTTGTTTGATAGTAAATATGTAATAGGCGTTTGTAGTAATCGCTAAAGCGATTAAAAACAAGTTTTCTCCAAAACCATCCCGTCTATTTCAATGGGATTTGCGATCTGCCATTTAGCTCTTTTCTCTCTTAGATTTAAAGGGCGATCGCCCTTTATAGGCTACTATTATAATCTTGAGCTTCTCATACTTCTAGCAATTTGCCACAGAATAAATACTAAAATTACGCTGGCAAAGATTGCAATGCCTAAGATAATTAAACTCGAAATTATCAAAGAAACAATTTCCATTACCATGCTGAAAAAAACTAAAGCCAGAATTATAGGTAAAGCCAACCAGTGCTTGAAACATAGGCTCGACCAGCACCCCAGAGTGCCGATGTAATTTTCTAATTTTGCATAAGCAAATCCTAGATCGATTAGTATTGCTATCTCTCGTTTTTTATCGCCACTGTGTCTAGCAACGAGCAATGCGAGATCGTAAAACTCAATAGCTTTAGTATGCTCTTCCAGTTTACTATTAGAAGAAGCAAGACCGGCAAGAGCCACCATCTGCCCTTGGCGGTTGCCTATTTTGCGTGCAATTTTTAACATATTTTCGTAGAAAAATATGGCTTTTGGAAAGTTTTTTCGCTGCTTTTCTGTCGAACCCAGACGCGCTAGAG
>CALKCV010000027.1 GCA_938083405.1 uncultured Microcoleaceae cyanobacterium
TCTCCCCAGAATCTCCGATAGTTTTGTTAGAAGCAAGAATAAACCCGGTTTTTCAAAAAAACCGGGTTTCTGAGATGCTAGAGGTTTCTGAGATGCTAGAAACCGTCGCCCCAGGAAATCCTTATTTAGGAGTAATGTTACCCTATACGCCGCTGCATCATTTATTAATGGCAGAGTTAGACTTCCCTGTGGTAGCGACTAGCGGCAACCTTTCCGACGAACCGATCTGCATTGACGAAGGCGAAGCGTTGGAAAGACTCGGAGAAATTGCCGATTTATTTTTAGTACATAATAGAGCGATCGCTCGTCCCATCGACGATTCTGTAGTTAGAATAATGTTCGGACGAGAAATGGTTTTGCGTCGCGCCAGAGGTTACGCCCCCCTGCCAATTTCTGTCGCGAAAAAAGGGATTAATTCTAATTCTGAAATTCCCACACAGACGTCTCGTCTTTTATTAAAAAATACAATTGCCGTGGGAGGTCATTTAAAAAATACCGTAGCGGCATCGATAAAAAATCAAATATTTCTAAGCCAACATATCGGCGATTTAGAAACAACTGCCGCTTTTGAATGTTTTAAAAACATTATTACCAGTTTCAAAAAACTCTACGAATTTGAACCGAAAATAGTTGCCTGCGACGCGCATCCCGATTATCTTTCTTCCAAATTTGCCCGCGATTTAAACATACCCGTAATCCCCGTTCAACACCATTACGCCCACGTCCTTTCTTGCATGGCAGAAAACGACATCGAAGCACCAGTTTTAGGAATAGCTTGGGACGGTACCGGTTACGGTTTGGACGGTACTATTTGGGGCGGGGAATTTTTGTTAATTAACGAAACTTCTTTTCAGCGCGTCGCTCGTTTTCGTCCTTTTCAATTGCCCGGCGGAGATAAAGCAGTTAAGGAACCGCGGAGGGTAGCTTTGGGACTGCTTTACGAATTATTCGGTTCGGAAGTTTTTTCTTTCAAATATCTGCCTCCAGTGGCGGCTTTCTCCGATAAAGAATTGAGCGTTATTAAAACAATGTTGCAGAAAAATTTTAATTCTCCAACTACTTCCAGCGCTGGAAGATTGTTTGATGCGGTGTCTGCTTTGGTTGGCATTAGACAGGTTGTTTCTTTTGAAGGGCAAGGGGCGATGGAGTTGGAGTTTTCCTGCGAGAAAACGGAGGAAAAATATGCTTTTCAAATCGTAGAACGCGGCTATTGCCCGTTATCAAAAAACTCGCTTTTAGAGTTTAACTGGGAACCGATGGTTTTAGAAATAATTGAAGATAAATCGCGGTTATCGAAAGGGGCGATCGCTGCGAAGTTTCATAATACTTTAGTTGAGGTTATTCTGGAAGTTGCTAAAATAGTTGGAACCGAAAAAGTTGTTCTTAGTGGAGGTTGTTTTCAGAATAAGTATTTGTTAGAAAGGGCGATCGCTTTTTTGCAGCGAGAAAATTTCCTGCCTTATTGGCATCAACGAGTTCCACCAAACGATGGCGGTATTGCCCTAGGACAAATTTTAGCTGCCAGACGAACCCCCTAATTTCTTAGCAATCGCGAAACGCGATTAAAATAGAGAAACGCAACGGAAGAATAGCAGATACCATCGAAGCAAATCTAAAAACAATCTAAACTTTTCAGCTTTTTCCTAAAAATACATTATCATAAACCACAAAAGAAATAAATCAATATTCTCTTAACTCCCCCCTTTCTAAGGGGTTGGGGGGGATAAATATTGCAAATGGCTTAATTAAAAAATATGTGTTTAGCAGTACCCGGAAAAATAGTTAGTATTAGCGGCGACGAACCGTTGGAAAAAACCGGCAAAGTTAGCTTTGGCGGCATCCTAAAAGAAGTAAGTCTCGCCTACGTTCCCGAAGCAAAAGTTGGAGATTATGCGGTCGTTCATGTAGGCTTTGCTTTAAGTATTGTTGACGAAGAAGCCGCCCTACAAACCTTAGCAGATTTAGAGGCGATCGCTCAACTCTCCTCTGTTTAAAGTCATTTACGCTTTCCTCCAGACGAGATGTCTGTTTTACTCATAATAAAAAAAAGCTCTGGTTGGGTGTCGTTTCTAAACCCAACCAATTTTTTTATGTCCTTGTAAAGAAATCTTAAAAAAAACAAGTAACTTTTTAACTTAAGCAACAAAAGTTAAAGAAACTTAACCAGATTAACAACTATGTAAAAAAACAATAAGCAGCGAGATTATTAAGCAAATTTTGATAATATAAAGTAAGAGAGGAAAAAAACACTCTCCTTTAACCATAAAGCGGAGAATTATTGGGTAAATGCCATTCACAGTTCTGCCCAAAAGGCGGACAAAAACAACATTAATGTAGTTTAAATTCTTTAATTAACTCGAAAGTCGTTGGTTGTAATCTAGGACACAAAATCGATTATTTCAACCAACCTAAAAATCCAATAACTGCCCAACAATAAAGAGGAAAATATGAGTAATAAAACCTTTGTAACCCTAGACGGTAACGAAGCAGTCGCCCGCGTTGCCCACAAACTAAGCGAAGTAGTCGCCATCTACCCCATCACCCCCTCATCCCCCATGGGAGAATGGAGCGATATTTGGGCATCCCAAGGAGTAAGCAACATCTGGGGAACCGTTCCCAGCGTCATCGAGATGCAAAGCGAAGGGGGGGCCGCAGGTGCCGTCCACGGTGCCCTGCAAGCGGGTTCCCTGACTACCACCTTCACGGCATCCCAGGGACTATTGTTGATGATCCCGAATATGTATAAAATCGCCGGAGAACTGACTCCATGCGTCATCCACGTTGCCGCGCGATCGCTCGCCGCCCAAGGCTTATCAATTTTCGGGGATCACGCCGACGTCATGGCCGCCCGGGCAACCGGTTTTGCCATGCTGTGTTCGGCATCGGTACAAGAAGCCCACGACTTCGCCCTCATTTCCCAGGCCGCTACCCTGGAAGCGCGAGTGCCGTTTATCCACTTCTTCGACGGTTTCCGCACTTCTCACGAAGTACAAAAAATTGAAATCCTCCCAGAAGAACATCTCCGGGAGATGATAAGCGACGAATTGGTATTCGCCCACCGCGATCGCGCCATGACACCCGATCGCCCCATTTTGCGAGGCACCGCCCAAAACCCCGACGTCTATTTCCAAGCCAGGGAAAGCGTCAACCCCTTCTACACCGCTTGCGTGGATATAGTCGAGAAGGCAATGGAGAAATTCGGCGAACTGACGGGAAGGCATTACAAGTGCTTTGAATACCACGGCGCACCCGATGCCGATCGCGTCGTCACGCTAATGGGTTCCGGCTGCGAAACGGTTCGCGAAACTGTAGAATATCTCACAGCCAAAGGCGAAAAAATTGGTGTAGTTCTAGTGCGACTGTATCGACCCTTCGACGCCAAGCGGTTAATCGCAGCCCTCCCGGAAACGGTTAAGAAAATCGCCGTTTTAGACCGGACCAAAGAACCCGGTGCCGGGGGCGAACCCTTGTATCTGGACGTGGTGAATGCCATCAACGAAGAGTGGGAAGGAGAAAGACTCAAAATAGTAGGGGGACGTTACGCCCTCTCGTCCAAAGAATTCAACCCGGCCATGGTAAAAAGCGTATTCGATAACCTCAGCGCCGACAAGCCGAAAAATCACTTTACCGTCGGCATCATCGACGACGTTACCAATACCTCCCTGCCCTGGGATGCCAGCTTCTCCATCGAACCGGATAGCGTGGTGCGATCGCTCTTCTACGGTTTGGGTTCCGACGGCACGGTGGGGGCGAACAAAAACTCGATTAAAATCATCGGCGAGGGAACCGATAACTACGCCCAAGGCTACTTCGTCTATGACTCTAAAAAATCCGGCGCGATTACAGTTTCTCACTTGCGCTTCGGACCGGAACCAATTCGCTCGACTTATTTAATCGATAAAGCAAACTTTGTCGGCTGTCACCAGTGGCCGTTTTTAGAAAAGGTTAACGTTCTCAAGGAAGCCGCCGATGGCGCGATTTTCCTCCTCAACAGTCCCTACGGACCCGATGAAGTCTGGGAGAAGCTGCCCCTGGAAGTGCAAGAAGATATTATTCGTAAGGGGCTAAAGTTCCACGTTATCGATGCGACGAAAGTTGCAGGCGAGAGCGGCATGAGGGGGCGTATTAATACCATCATGCAGACTTGCTTCTTTGCTCTGGCGAACGTCTTGCCCAAGGAAGAGGCGATCGAAAAAATCAAAAAGTCGATCCAGAAAACCTACGGCAAAAAAGGGCAAGAAATCGTCAACATGAACCTGCAAGCAGTTGACAACACCCTAGCCAACCTCTACGAAGTCAACGTTCCCGAGGCCGCCAACAGCGGTATGACCAGACTGGCAGCAGTTCCCGACGCCGCGCCGGAGTTCGTCCGCGAAGTGTTAGGGAAAATGATCTCCCGCGAAGGAGACCAACTCCCAGTCAGCAAACTGCCCTGCGACGGCACCTATCCCACCGGTACGACCAAATGGGAAAAACGCAATATCGCCATCGAAATACCCGTCTGGGATCCAGATGTTTGCGTCCAGTGCGGCAAGTGCGTCGCCGTTTGCCCTCACGGGGTAATTCGCGGCAAAGTTTACGACGAGGGCAATTTAGCCAACGCGCCGGAGACCTTTAAATTTAGCGACGTTAAGGATAAAGGTTTCCAAGGGCAGAAATTTACGATCCAAGTGGCCCCGGAAGACTGTACCGGTTGCGCTATCTGCGTGGATGTCTGCCCGGCGAAAAATAAATCCATGCCTTCGCGCCGCGCTATTAATATGGAAGCGCAAACTCCCCTGCGGGAGAAGGAGGCGGAAAATTGGGATTATTTCTTGAATTTGCCCAACCCGGACAGGCGATCGCTCAATTTGGAACGGTTGCGCCAGCAGCAGTTGCAAGAACCGCTGTTCGAGTTTTCTGGCGCTTGTGCCGGTTGCGGGGAGACGCCTTACGTTAAATTGGTGAGTCAACTGTTTGGCGATCGCCTCCTGGTTGCCAACGCCACCGGTTGTTCCTCCATCTACGGCGGCAACCTGCCCACAACCCCCTGGACCACCAACGCCGACGGTCGCGGCCCCACTTGGTCCAACAGTTTGTTTGAAGACAACGCCGAATTCGGTCTCGGTTTCCGCCTCTCCATCGACAAACACGCCCAGTTTGCGGCAGAATTGGTGCAAAAGTTGGGCGGCACTCTCGGAGACAACCTGGTAAGCGACATCCTCAGCGCTACCCAAAAAACCGAAGCCGATATCTGGGAACAGCGCGCTCGAGTGGCCCAGGTCAAGGAAAAATTGCAGGGGGTAGATTCCCCGGAAGCCAAACAATTGCTAACTTTGGCCGATTATCTAGTGAAGAAATCAGTCTGGATAATGGGCGGCGACGGTTGGGCCTACGATATCGGTTTTGGCGGTCTGGATCACGCGATCGCCAGCGGTCGTAACATCAATATTTTGGTAATGGATACGGAGGTTTATTCCAATACCGGCGGTCAATCTTCCAAAGCAACCCCCCGGGCGGCAGTGGCGAAGTTTGCTGCCAGCGGCAAACAGGCACCGAAGAAAGATTTAGGCTTAATTGCCATGACTTACGGTAACGTTTATGTAGCCAGCGTGGCGATGGGCGCGCGAGACGAACATACTCTCAAGGCATTTTTGGAAGCGGAGGCTTATGACGGTCCTTCGTTGATTTTGGCCTACAGTCATTGTATCGCCCACGGTATTAATATGACTACGGCCATGAGCCATCAAAAAGCTCTCGTGG
>CALKCV010000028.1 GCA_938083405.1 uncultured Microcoleaceae cyanobacterium
AGCTACTATTAAACTTTCGCTGGTATCGTTTTCTATAAATAATAAGAAAGAATTTAAGACGCGACGAATCTCGCCAACATCATTGCCAGTGTTGCGCTGGGTGGCGTTGGCGAAGCCTTGCGGATGCAACATCGCGTCGAATTCATCAAAGAAGTAAACGCCTCGGGTTGCTGACATTGCGTCGAAAATTAGTTTCAGTCTGCTGGCAGTTTCTCCCATAAACTTGCCAATTAAACTACTATAAATAACGGTAAATAAAGGAAGTTGTAATTCACCGGCTAAAGCACTAGCAGTCATGGTTTTCCCCGCTCCAGGAGGGCCTACCAGGAGAATTTTGCGGCGAGGAGATAGGTTATATTCTTGCAGCCGATTTCGCTGTTTTTGTTCTGTAAGAATGCGTTTAAGTTTCGACTCTACCACGTCAGAGAGTACCATCTCAGGTAGTTTAGTATCTGGATACCACGCTGAGAGTAGATTTGCTAACTCGCCTTTTGGCTGAACTAAGGGGACTAAATCTGTTTTACGCTCTATTGCAGAAGCGGTGGTTTTAGCTTCATCTATTAACTCCCGAATTTCTAGAGCCAGCTTCCCGTGTCCCTGCCTGGCTTCGTGCGCTGCAATTTGAAGGGCGGCAGAATAAAACTGCTGCTCTTGTCCTTCTACATGGCTTTTTACTAGGGCTAGGATCTGACGAGCAGTGGACATAACTCAAGTCACCATTGGTGCTGCTTCAACTTAATTTATTATAACACTACAACAAGATTTAGATAAATTAATTAAGCTCCAAACTTGGCTTTTTGTTTGGTCCAAGATATGGGCCACGACCAGCGATCGCCTTAAAAAAATAATTGACATTTCTACGAGTTTATGATAGCAAGCAGACTGCTCGATCTCCTGGAAACCCTGGGTTGAAATAACATATCGCCTTTAGCATTTTTTCAGTTATAATGTTGCCAGACATCGCCAGTCATTTCCAAATTCCTTGTTTTTGACAGATCGAAGGAGGTTATCGTGTCGGTACAATTGTTGAGACGTAAGTTCACCGTTGAGGAATATAATTTAATGGCCGAAGCGGGTGTTTTTAAGGAGGGCGATCGCTTAGAATTAATTGCAGGAGAAATTGTCGAAATGTCACCAGTTGGTATGCGCCATGCGGCCCCGGTTCGGCGCTTGGATGCTTTATTGAATCAGAAATTAGCCGGAGGAGCGATCGTCGATACTCAAAATCCGGTAGTGCTAAACAATACTAGCGAACCGGAACCGGATGTAGCTTTGTTAAAGCCGCGCGGGGATTTTTACGAGGCAGGACATCCGCAACCTGCGGATTGTTTTTTATTGGTTGAAGTGGGGGATAGTACGATAGATTACGATCGCAAAGTTAAAATCCCTCTCTATGCAAAAGCAGGCATCATCGAGGTTTGGTTGGTAGATTTAAACGGCGACGCTGTAGAAGTTTATCGACAACCAGAAGCTAACGGCTATAAATATTTTAGACGGTTTCTTCGGGGACAAACTTTCAGCCTCGGCGCGATCGCTAATATTAGTTTAACCGTGGATGAGGTGTTGGGATGATATCAATTAACAATTAACAATTAAAAATTAACAATTAGGATGATATCAATTAACAATTAACAGTTAATATCGATGCCTGTCGCGACCCCAGAAACCGGGTTTTTTGAAAAAACCCGGTTTCTTAATTCTATTTTTTCTGCCTTCCCTAGAATTTTTGACATTCTTACAATTTTATGATAAGCGACTTCGGAATATTTCCTATTTAGACATTAGAAAATAAAATTATTATTAAGAAAGATTCCTCAATGGAGCTAAAATAGATCCAGTCGGTATATCAAATTGATATAAATGCTCGAATTATCCGCCCTGGGACTGATCCAACGAGAACCTCTGCACGGCTATAAACTCAAGCAGCAATTAGAACTGTTTATGGGAAGCTGCATGACGGCCAATTATGGGGCCATCTATCCGTTGCTGAAGCGATTGGAGGAAAAAGGACTAATCGTGGTCCTGGCCGAGGAGACGGGGGAGGGCGGCTGCGGTCGAAAAATTTATCGGATAACCGAGGAAGGACGCGATCGCTGGCGAGAACAAATGCTGGAACATCCAAAGGAAAGTTGGGTGAAAAGCAGGTCTCGGTTTTTAATCAAGTTTTTCTTTTTTAGCGACTTAGAAACTGCCGAAAGGTTGAAACTCCTAGAACATCGCTTAATGGTTTGCAAGCTGCGCCAAGAATATCTCGATGGCGAAGAAAGAGAAAATATGACCGACGATCGCTACCAAATAGCAGCTTGGCAGAGAGCAAAATCGATGCTGGCCTCCGAAATGGAATGGTTGAGAGAGCAACTTGCAATAGAAGTCAGAGGCGCAAACAAACCAAGAATTCTAGCTCAAAGACCCAATTGTTAATTGTTAATTGTTAATTGTTAATTGATATAAGGAGACAACAATGCCAGAGCTAAATTTATCTGATTTCCCAACCAAAGGGGATAGCCCCGAGCCAGTTGTGGTGGAGGATGCGTCGGCCTCAGAAGAGTCCCCGCAGCCCCCAGAAAGCTCCGAATTTCAACAGAGCAAGTCTGAGAAAGGAAAGTCGTGGGGAGCGATCGCTTCGGCCATCATCTTAGCTTTAGTAGCTGGTTTCTTCGGTGGAGAGTGGCTGCGAGCTAACAATACCGATGATGCTGAAGCCCCGGCGGCGGAACAACCGGCCGAAAGGCGAAGCACTTCCGTGAAAGTAGCCCCAGTAGAGGTAAGCCTGGTGCGAGATACCTCCGAATTTGTGGGGACTCTCGAAGCCAAGCGATCGGTAAGAGTACGACCGGAAATAGAAGGGCGAGTGGTAAGGATCTCTGTCGAAGCGGGAGACTTCGTAAGACAAGGAGAGGCGATCGCTCGTTTGGAAAGCGATCGCCTCGAAGCCGACTTAAAAAGAGGGGAGGCGAACCTCAGTCGCGCCAGGAGTCAGCTAGCGCAACTGCAAGCGGGGCCCCGCCAAGAAGAAATTGCCGCCGCCCGGGCCCGCTTGAACCAAGAGCGAGCCAATTTAGAGCAACTGCAAGCGGGGCCGCGACGGGAAGAAGTGACCTCGGCCCGAGCTCGCTTAGATCGGGCAAAAGCAGGCTTAGAGGAATTGCAAGCCGGCAGCCGCGTCGAAGAAATTGCCGAAGCTAAAGCCGGGTTGGAGGAAGCCGAAGCGCGGTTAGCCGATACGCAGTCTGGGAGTTTGTTAGAAGAGATCGCCCAAGCCAAAGCTCAAATTGAGGTGAGGCAGGCAGAGTTGGAGTTGGCAAAAGATCGAGTGGCGCGAAATGGAGAATTGAGGGAAGAAGGAGCGATCGCCGAACTCGACTTCCAGGAATATGTAAAAGAAGAACAGGCAGCGATCGCCAGAGTTAACGAAGCCAAAGGGCGAGTGGAACAACTCGAACAAAATCGGCGATCGGAAATAACAAGGCTAGAAGCCACCGTCGAACAGCAGCGACAAGTGCTGCGGCGACTCGAAAACGGCACTCGCCCGGAAGAAATAGCCCAGGCCGAAGCCGAAGTCGCCGAAGCCCAAAGCAACCTCTCCCAACTGCTCAACGGCACTCGCCCGGAAGAAATAGCCCAGGCCGAAGCCGAAGTCGCCGAAGCCCAAAGCAACCTCTCTCAATTGGTCAACGGCACTCGCCCCGAAGAAATAGCCCGGGCCGAGGCGGAAGTTGCGGCGGCCCAGGCCGAAGTCGAAAGCTATCGGGCGGAGTTAAACAATGCCGAAGTGCTAGCCCCCTTTAGCGGGGTTATCGGCGACGTTGCCTTAAAAGTTGGAGACTTTGCCAGCAAAGGCGATACGATAACCACCCTGACAGAAAATCAAGAATTAGAATTGCGCTTGCCGATCCCCTTGGAGAAGCAGTCAGAGCTCGAACTGGGGCTGCCGGTAGAAATTGCCGATGCCGATGGTAAATCTTTAGGCAGCGGCAGAATTACTTTTATCTCTCCCACCGTCAGCGATGCCCAGACAGTTTTGGCTAAGACAACTATAGATAACCGCCAGCGAAGTTTACAAAACGGTCAATTCGTCCGCGCCCTGGTCGTTTGGGAGGAGCGGCAGTCGGTAGTAGTGCCGATGACGGCGGTGAATTTTTTAGGAGACGAGCGTTTTGTGTTTGTGACCTCGGGAGACCCAGAAGAGCAGGTTGCCAAACAAGTGCCGGTGAAGCTAGGTTTAATTAAAGGCGATCGGGCTGAAATTATCCAAGGTTTGCAAGGTGGAGAAAGTCTGATCGTTTCCGGCATCCAAAGGTTAAGAGATGGCGCGGATATTAAAGTAATGGGTAATGCCGGTTCGTAGTAAATTCAGTAGCATTGCGCACCAAACAAAAGCCTAAAAGTAGGGTGCGCATT
>CALKCV010000029.1 GCA_938083405.1 uncultured Microcoleaceae cyanobacterium
TGTTAGTTTGTCAAGACCTTTCCTGGGATAATTTGGCTGGAGTTGTGGAGGCTACTCTAATTGCAACTGCGAAAGGAAAGATTAATTGGGATTCCTATAAACTCCATAAAAATGCCGCCAATTTTCCCTATTTAGATGCAGTTAAATAGGGAGCAAGTCACCTTTGAAGCTTTCCCAAAAAGTGGCTTATTTTTGTTAGTTGTCAGTTGTCATTTGTTAGTTGGTAGAAGAAATCAATTTACAGTCGCCCTACATGCTGCCGTTAAATAAAAATTAAGGTTTGGCGAACGCGAACCGGTTTGAGAAAGCAATCTTTAATCAAAAAGCCGAAAATAAGGAATTAATGTCATGACTACATCTAGCATCGATTTAAGACCGCACCATCACCCTTCTATTTATTCGTTTTCCAAACGTTTGCTAGACATAGCCGGAAGTTTGGTGGGATTGGCAATTTTAGCAGTTGTTTTCCTTCCTATTGCTGTTGCTATTAAGTTGAATAGTCCCGGTCCTGTTTTCTATTCTCAAGAACGCTACGGACTCTACGGACAGACTTTCAAAATGTGGAAGTTTCGCTCCATGGTTGAGAATGCCGAGAGTTTAAAAAATAGAGTTGCCAAGGATGCGGATGGGTTAATATTTAAGAGCGAAAACGACCCCCGCGTAACTCGCGTCGGTAAGTTTTTACGCCGCACCAGTTTGGACGAATTGCCGCAGTTTTGGAATGTATTCTTGGGGGAAATGAGTTTAGTTGGCACTCGCCCTCCCACTGGGGATGAGGTTGTTAATTACAGCGATTATCATTGGCAAAGGTTGAATGTAAAACCGGGGATGACCGGTGAATGGCAAGTGAATGGCCGGTCGGATGTTAAGGATTTTGAGAAGATTGTTGAGTTCGATTTGCGCTATCAAAATGTTTGGCATCCTTGGTACGATTTGGCGATTATTTGCAAGACTATTTATGTGGTTTTTGCTCGGGTTGGTGCTTGCTAGAAGTGAAATTGTAACCAGTTGTAATAGCGCGTAGGGGCTCGAATGGTGGGTAAAAACATTTTATCTGTTGGATCGACTAACAACGTTCCAACTGACAACTAACAAAAGCCTTAATATTTTTACCCACAATTTTAGCTGTGCTGCCCTAGTAGGGTGCGCGCCTGACATCTACTTATGATATTAAATTGATTGTTGATTGATATTACCTTTAATAACAAAAAAAATGAACGGAAAAATTGTATTGACAGCGATCGCCACCAGCGCTACTTGTTTGGGTAGCTTAGGCATCTCGTCCCCGGCCGTTGCCCACAATTTCTTCGGCACCAAATGGGGCGATCGAGAATTTGGAACTGGTGCTGAAGTTACTTACAGTTTTATGCCCTCGGGAACTGCTTGCAGCCCCTACTGCCAAGAAGACGACCAAATTATCGCCGTTGAAGACGTATTAAACGGCTTCGAGAATGAAGTCAGAAAAGCATTCGGCGCTTGGGGGGATGCAGCTAATATTAACTTCATCGAAGTAGCAGACAACGGCAAAGACTTCAACCATCCAGATGCCCTCGGAGATATTCGCATCGGTGCCGTTAAATTTGACGGTCCATCAGGAACCTTTGCTAACGCATTCTTCCCCCACCCCGACGAGGCACTTTCTGGGGCGGGAGACATTTTATTCGATGTCAGCGAAAATTGGGCAGTTGATAGCATCGATGGCGACCTGGAGACAATAGACATTTTCCAAGTAGCCGCCCACGAAATCGGTCATACAATAGGTCTTACTCACAGCAACGTCGATCGCTCTTTAATGAACGAATATTATTCGGAATCTTTCCGAGGTCCCCAAGCTGACGATATCGCCTCAGCAACAACGCTTTACGGTTCCTCAGAAACGGAGGATGTACCATTAGAGGTCGCCTTGCGCTTGCAGTCCGATCCCAACTTCTATTCCCAGAAGGCAAAGAAAAAAACCGTACCGGAACCGACAACGGTTAGTTCGTTATTGGGGTTGGGTTTGTTGGGATTAATTCTCAAACGCCGTCAGCCGCGCTAAGTAATTAATAATTAATAATTAATAATTAATAATTGGGGAGCATCTCAATTTCGATATTGCCCGCGAATTAGACGCTTTTCCCGTAGCGGAAGAATGCCTGTTATCCGGTTAGTTGGAAGGCCAACAACGCTCCAACTGACTACAAAAAAAGAGATTGCTTCGTTCCTCTTAACAAAAAAAAGTGACGGCATTAAGCACCACCACCAACGAACGTAAAGCTTATAGCTATCTGCTATCCCCCGTTAGTCCGCCTTTGGGATGCGGGGAACTAACGAAAGTTGTTCCCCTCAAGGATCGCGGTTCCCCCCTTTTTAAGGGGGGTTAGGGGGGATCGAAATCCTGTATCTCATTTATTGAACTTAAGCAGCTACAACCAGATCCACTTCATCAGCACCACCGGTACTATCCTGACCCGCTTTAATCTGTTCGCCATTAACTTCTACGGCCAAAGGCGTGTCTTCTAAGTTGATATTGTAGTCAGTGCTATCCGCAGTGTATCCGACGCTAGCGATCATGTGTCGGCCATCTTCTTGATAGGCGAAAGCTAACATTTGATTTTTATCCTTCTCGTTATCCTTAGCCCAAATTACCATATATTGTTGGCCTTGGTATTCAAAGACCTTGGGCGCGCGAGTGGGAGTATAGCGACCGGGAGAACCGAAGCTGCTATCGAGAAAACCTTGAACCGAACTGGGTTCTACATTAACATAAGCCACCTCCTCGGCGGACAGGGCCCCTGCGGGAGATTGCTCGTCAACCTCTTCTTCCGCTTGGTCCGTTACGGCGGGCCCTTCTACGTCCTCTTCCTTGTCCCGGTTTTTGAAATAATCCACAGCCAGTTTAGTGCCAATGCCACCAGCAGCGGCGACTCCGGCTCCAATTAAGAGGTTGCGCAGTTTTTTACTCATTTTGTCTCCTTTTAAGTTAATAAAGGTCAAAAGCAATAATAGCATATCAGACAATATTAGCAAAAAAAAGTAGGGTAGCACCCCGCACCAATCACAAGTAGGGTGCGCA
>CALKCV010000030.1 GCA_938083405.1 uncultured Microcoleaceae cyanobacterium
CGTTTTCGGCCATCGTGTGGGACTTTTTGGTGCCTTCTCGCAATTGGGTTGCTAGATTAACGCTCATTCTTAAATTTTTCCTTTCCAATTCTCAAATTAACAGTTTGGCGTATCAATCCTTAAAATTTATGGGAAGTTTGCGCCTCTGAGCTTAGAATAGAACTATTTGATGAGGAATTGCATTAAGAATGATTAAGAAGGTTAAAGTTAAGTTAACTTTAGATTCTATAAATTCATCGCTTTAGCTTGCACTTCCACTAGGCTAAAGTGCAATTGAGGAGCTTTAAATAAGTCTAAAATCTAAAATGTCACAACTGCGCGGTGTCTGGCTCAGTAACGTTGATAGCAGAGTCCTCTACTCTAGGGATGCGATCGCCTCTTCTATGGATTTTCTTGCCCAAACGGGATTTAACGCGGTCTTTCCCGTGGTCTGGAATAAGGCATTAACGCTATTTCCCTCCAAAACGATGTTACAGACTTTTGGCAGAGAAATCGACCCCGCCCACAAAGGTCGCGATCCTTTGCAGGAAGTAATCATCGAGGCCCATCGGGTTGGTTTAAAGGTTATCCCTTGGTTTGAATACGGCTTTGTCAGTTCCTACAAACAGAACGGTGGCCCGCTATTGGCAAAGAAACCGGAATGGGCCGCTCGCGATTCTAAGGGCAATTTGTTAGTAAAAAATGGCTTTGAGTGGATGAATTCTTTAGACTCAGAAGTGCAGAATTTTTTACTAGAAATAATCTTAGAAGTTGTCAGAAATTACGATGTTGATGGCATCCAAGGTGACGATCGCTTCCCTGCATTACCTTCGGAGGGCGGCTACGATGAAAAAACTCTAAAACGCTATTACCAACAGTTCAATTGTTCCCCCCATTTGTGCCATCATAACCCCCAATGGTTGAAGTGGAGGGCGGATATTTTGACTGATTTTCTAAGCCGTCTTTATAGTGAAGTAAAAGCAATTAAACCTAATGTTTTAGTCTCGATGTCGCCAGGGATTTACAATTGGTGTTATCGAGAATATTTGCAAGACTATCCTACCTGGATGGAGAAAGAAATTGTGGATTTGATTCATCCTCAGCTTTACCGTCGCGATTTTCCCAGTTATAAAAAATTAGTCGATCGCCTGGTAAGATCGCATTCTCAAAACGGACAATTACCCAAAATCTTCCCCGGTATTTTAATTAAAGTAGGTGCTTATCGTATTACCGAGGCAGAGCTATTAAGAGCGATCGCCTACAATCGTCAAATGAATATTAATGGAGAAATATTATTTTTCTATGAAGGTTTGCGCGAAAATAATGATGCTTTAGCTAAAGCGTTGCGCCAAAGTTATTATGGTTGTTTGTAGCAAGCACTTTAGTGCTTTCAATTAACTCTTGGTTTGAGCGCTAAAGCGCTTACTACGAACTTTTTTATCGCTGCGAACTTAGTCTATTCTATAGTATGACCGCTAGCAGTAATAGCCTGTTTAATTGATTCTGGAGAAGCCTTAGCATCTACTTTTACCATTTTTGTCTCTAAATTGATATCGACTCCAGCCTCAGATTCCACAGTTTTAATAGCCTTGGTAACAGTTTCCACGCAGCCATCGCATACCATTGATGGGACTTTCAATTCTAGGGCCATAGTTGCACCTCGTTTAGTTTTATAGACATAACATTATAACAATCTTTCGCAGGGCGATCGACAGCAGGGTTCTCAATATTGTCAATTAACAACAGACAATTATTAATTATTAATTATTAATTATTAATTATTGATAAAGACCTGCCACATATTCTCCATAACCGTTATAGGCCAAAGTCGGTATCCTTTCCCAAGACCAACTAGCACCGGAACCTACTACTTTTTCTGTAGCTTGAGACCATCTCGGATGGGGAACATTGGGATTAACATTGGCTTCAAAACCATACTCATTAGCTGCGAGAGTATTCCAAAAAGTTGCGGGTTGTTCTGCCACAAATTCAATTTTGACAATAGATTTGGCCCCCTTAAAACCATACTTCCAAGGAATCACTTCTCGCAAAGGTGCCCCATTTTGTTTTGGTAATTCTTTGCCATACATTCCAGTAGCAAAAAAGGCCAATTCGTTAGCCATTTCATCGAGGCGCAAAGCTTCAGTATAAGGCCAAGGATAACCACCCGCCCAAAAACCCGGTCCTTTAGTAATTTCTGGGTCGTAGAAGGAGATAAAACGGACAAATTTAGCATTATTAGTCGGTTCGACATCCGCCATTAATAACTTCATGGGGAAGCCTACCCATGGTACCACCATGGACCATGCCTCGACGCAACGAAAGCGATAGACCCGCTCTTCCAGGGGGAATTTTTTCTGGAGGTCGTCGATATCGTAAACTCGGGGGTTTTTGACTAAACCGGTGACTTCTACTTTCCAGTTTTCCGTGGGTAATGCTTGGGCAGCTTGCCAAATAGATTTTGTGCCGCCAAATTCGTAGAAGTTGTTGTATTTAGTGGCCAGGTCTTCTTCGGTAATGGCTCGTTGAACTTGAGAAAAAGCTGGATTGCGGGTTAAATTGGGGTAGGATTTAAGAGAAGAAGAGCCGGAGTCGGCGAGGGAGCGATCGCTTTTGTTGCAGCCTGCCAGTGGGAGGACTGCCCCAGTCAGACCGGCACTTATTAAACCTTTCATAAACCGACGGCGGTTGAGATAAGTTGCTTCGGGGGTGACTAAGCGTTCTGGGATTTCCCAAGATTTTTTAATTCGGATTAGAGGCATCGCTATTTTTCTTCTTGGCGAAATGAACTTTTGCCGATGGGGTTATTGGCATTTTCTTAGCTTACTACGAAAATTCTTTTGGTTGCATCTCATACTCATAACGATTGCTCGGAAATAGGGTCTTTTTTTTGAGTAGCGAGTATGAGTATTAGTATGAATAACAAGTAATTACATTCCCCCGATGCACCGATGGTTATGAGTCTTTTTACCAGAGCGATCGATGTTCGCACGGCAATATTTTTTCACCGCAGCTTAATGCAAAACCAGCCGGAAAAGCTCCATCCGGTTTGTAAGTCACATCAAAGAAAGACTATCATAGAGCAAATATGCTAATTAACTGCCAAATATGAGTTACTGCATCAATCCTGACTGCCAAAGTCCCCACAACTGTGATGGCAATGCCGCATGCATTAGTTGTGGGTCGAGCTTACTGCTGAAAAACCGCTACCAAGTCATCAAACCCTTAGGCCAGAGCATATATAGCCGCACCTTTCTTGCTAAAGATCTAGATAAACCTGCCAAAACATACTGCGTAATTAAACAGTTTGTGGGGCAAGAGGAAGTAAGCGATCTAGTTGCTCGTTCTTCAGCAGCAAATTCCCAATTTAGTGGCGACCCAGTACAGCTAGATAAAATAGGCAAACATCCTCAAATACCAGGGCTGCTTGCTGCTTTCGAGGAAGATGGCCATTTTTATTTAATACAAGAATATGTGGAAGGGCCATCTTTAGCTAAAGACCTAGCAGAAGAAGGAGTGTTTGGGGAAGCTCAGGTCTGGTACGTCCTGGGTCAAGTCTTGCCGGTACTGGATTATATGCACGATCGCCAAGTAATCCACGGGGATATTAAACCAGAAAACATCATCTGTCGCGATGTCCAAGCAGCCAAAAACCCGGAATTGATATTAGTAGATTTTGGGGCATCTTGCTCGGATAAAGCGGAACTACAGCCAATTGGGACCATGAATGGTTCCGCAGAATATGTGGCCCCAGAACAAACCCGAGGCGCAGTTTATGCCAATAGCGACCTCTACAGTTTGGGAGTAACCTGCATCCACCTGCTAACTGAAGTGCCGCCCTTCGAGCTATTCGATGTTAAAACAGAAACTTGGGTCTGGCGGGATTTTTTGAAAAAACCAGTCAGCAGCCAATTAGGCCGCATCCTCGATAAACTAATAGAACGCAACCCGAAACTGCGGTACAAATCTGCCAAACAAGTCCTGGCAGAACTCAAGTACGGGCCTACACGCATAGAAACCTTTCTGCAAAAACCAAAATACGCCCTGAGCTTGTGGACTGGTGCTGCTATTGCTCTGCTTTCTTTGGTTATTAGTTCCCGTATCCCATCTTCGAGACCGGAGCCATCTTTTGAACTTCCCTCCCCGGTTTCTCATAATCTTCCCGAGACTATCAAACCGCAAAAATCCACAAATTTTGACTCGGAGTATAGCAGAATACCACCATTACCAGAACTTCCCCAGGCAAATATAGACCGACCGCTGCGTACTTTAACAAATACTTCTAATAATGTTTGGTCTGTAGCAGTTAGTCCCAATCGCCCCATCGTTGTCAGTGGCGGCACGGATGGAATTATTGAAATATTGCACCTGCATACGGGTAAGACTATCCGCACTATGTCGGGACATTACGGTGCCGTGTTGTCTGTAGCTATTAGCTCGGACGGTAAAACTTTAGTTACCGGCGGCAGCGATGGCACTATTAAGGTCTGGAATCTCTACTCCGGCGCTCTCGAACATACCTT
>CALKCV010000031.1 GCA_938083405.1 uncultured Microcoleaceae cyanobacterium
GAATATACTCGATCGCTGAACCAAGCGATCGCTAATTTCGATCGAGAAACCGTCGAAGCAAGGTTGAAGGATTTTCCTGAATTACTATCACACCTCGACTTGCAAATAGATCGAAATACAGGTAGCGATCGACATACTCAATAACTAAGCTTTTTTTTAGCTTACCCTAATTTTACTTTAAATTATTCAATCTACAATCTAATTAATATGAATCCAAATAATCCCAAAAACTATACCATTTTAATAGTTGACGATCTAGTTGAGAATTTGATTTTGCTATCAAATTTGATCGAAAAATTTGGCTATGAAAATACCTTTGCTAAAAATGGTAAAGAAGCAATAGCATGCGTGCAAAAAAATAAGCCGGACTTAATTTTATTGGATTTAATGATGCCGGTTATGAACGGTTTAGAATGCTGCCAAAAATTAAAAGCAGACCCTAACTATCGGGATATTCCTATTATTTTTCTTACTGCTAGTCTGGAAGAAAAACATTTAATTAAAGCTTTGGAACTTGGTGGAAATGACTATGTAACTAAACCTTTAAAAAAGAACGAGCTGCGAACTAGAATCCACAATCAATTAACTATATATGAACAAATAAAAGAAGTAAAAGAAACTAAATTACAATTAAAATTGGCAAATAAAAAATTAACAGAATTTAAGGATATAATAGGCAAGAATAACGGCAATCCTCTAAGCAATATTAAGGAATGCGTTCGGGTATTACAAGAAAAATTGCCGCCCAAATTAGACCCCTCAGAAAAAAAGGTTCTTCAAACTCTTGAGGAAGAAGTGAATAAGATCGACGATTCGATCGATAGTCTAATCTAAATTTTCAGAAGAAAACGTCGCGGGGTTAGCGGCTAAGGTATTGAATTAGAAACCCGGTTTTTTAAAAAAACCGGGTTTCTTGGCTACCGACAAACAGTTCGTAGTAATCGCAAAGCGCGATTTATTTAAAACCTAGCTCGATCGCCCGCCCATAAGCATCGCTGGCTTCCTCAATTTTCCCCTGTTTTGCCAAAGCATCTCCCAGATTTTTGTAAGACAAAGCTTCCTCTGGATAGAGATTAATAGCTTTATTAAAAAGAGCGATCGCCTCTTCCACTTCCCCTTTTTTCGCCAACATTTCTCCCAAATAATTATAACCCAAACAAGAATTAGGCTCGATTTCTAACGCCCGATTTAAAGCAACCTCCGCTTCCTCAAACTTCCCTAGCTGGCTTAATGCTTTGCCTAAAGTTAGATGAACTTCGATATCGTTTTTTAGAGTTTGATTAGCAAGCTGGCATTCCGATATCGTCCCGTCCGTAAAACCCAAACTGAGCAAAATTTTGGCTATTTCTAAATGTATTTCTCCTTCTTCTGGGGCAGTTACCAGCGCTAATTGATAAAAAATAACTGCTTCTTCTAATTTATCGAATTTAACTAAATTTTTCGCTAACTCGGTTAGTATTTGATAATTGTAAGGCTGAATTTCTAAAGCTTGATGGTAGAGGTTGAGATCGTAAGGGTTAAACTCGACGGACTGACGATAAAAGTTCAGCGCTTCTTGCTTGTTGGTCTTTGCTTTTTTCTTAAAAACATCCCCGAGTTTTTCATCAATACCGGACAAACTGGGTTCTAGTTGAAGCGCTTTTTCGTAACAAGCGATCGCTTCCTCAAATTCCCCTTTTTCTGCCAATAAATCGCCCCTTTCCAGACAAGAACGGGCTAAATCTGGTATCATCTTAGGGACTGCCTGGCAGAGGGCGATCGCCTCATCTAACCTACCTTGGGCCAAATATTCTTCTACCTGTTGCTGCCGTTCCACCGCCGCCATTTCAGAATTCACAATTCCCAACATATTTATTTGCCAATAATACTATAATATTAAACTGCAACAAATTCCACCTTTTCTATTCTCCTGGAGAACTGTCAAAATGAAACTAGATTTAAGGAACCTTTGCCAGGAAAAATCGGTCGCCCCGCGAGGGGTTATTCATGTAGGCGCTTACGAGGGCAAAGATTTAAAAATTTATGAAAATTTAGGAGCATCGAAAGTCTTATTTATAGAAGCAAACCCAGAAGCATTTAAGCGTTTGGAAGAAAATCTCGCCGAAGCATCTATAGAAGTAAAAGCTGTTAGCTGCGCCATTAGCGATCGCAACGGCGAAACAGAATTTCACGTCTATTCCTTGCCGAAAAGCAGTTCTATTTTCCCCCTAAAACTCTATCGCAATATTTATCCTAATATTAAAGAAACCAAAAAGCTAACCGTACCAGCAAAAACCCTGGATAGTTTATTACAAGAACTCAAGATATCTCCAGAAGAATATAATCTCCTCAGTCTGGACGTTCGAGGCGCAGAATTATTAGCTTTGCAAGGGGCGACTAATCTCCTCAAATATATCGAAGCAATTAATACTAAAGTTTGTTACGAAGAACTCTACGAAGGGGGCGCGTTAATAGAAGAAATAGACCAATTTTTAAGGAAAAAAGGCTTCGGACGACAGGCAGTAGCCAAACCCTTTCATCCTTCTTGGGGAGATGCTTTTTATAGCAAGGAAGGGGTTATTACGATGTCTGGTTTGGGCAAGACTGGCGATTTAGGAAATAAGCTATTTCAGTATGGATTTTTGCAAATATATGCCCGCGATAACGGTTTTTTAGTAGAAACGCCGACCTGGATAGGGCAGAAATTATTCGGTCATAACGACCCTGCTATTTCTGAAGAATTACCAGCAGTTATGGAGGAGAGCAATAAACTTTCCGAAGCAAAGTTTCCTAACAGCGAGGAAGTATTTAATAATGTGGATATCGGGGGCAATTTTCTCTATCATACGAAGTATTACGCTCCCGAACGAGAGTATTTTTGCTCGTTATTTCAGCCGGTGGGGGAAGTAGAAAGTCAAGTAGATGCTGCTTGGGAGAAGTTGCGATCGCGCGGTAAAACAATTATCGGTTTGCATCTAAAAAACGCCCCCAAAGAATGGTATCAAAACTGGTTGTTAGGTTTGTGGGAAACTCTGGAGGAACCGGTTTTATTTATTGCCAAAGATGACGGGGAGGAAATGCCGCTGGATGAGTTCGCCGAATATAACCCGGTAACGGCAAAAGATTTAGAAATAGACTTACCAGAAACCGAGAATTATCTCGATTTTTACTTATTGAGTAAATGCGATTTAGTAGCGATCGCTAACACTCCCTTTTCCTTCGCCGCCGCCCTCCTCAACCGAGGAGCAAAATACTTTTTCCGCCCCCACTTCGCCACCGCCAAACTAATACCATTCAACCCCTGGAATAGCGAACCAATTTTCGATAGCGTCGAAGGTTTGGCAGCAGCGCCACTAAGCGCAGTTGCCGAGTCAAAACTGCGAGAAGTTGAAGGGGAATTAGAGGGAGTTAAGTCTCAACTGGAACAAGCTAGAGAAGAATTAGAAAACTCCCAATCTCAACGAGACCAAATTTTAGCAGAATTAGAAGCATCCCATACTCAACTGGAACAAACCAGAGAAGAATTAGAAAACTCCCAATCTCAACGAGACCAAATATTGGCAGAATTAGAAGCATCTCATACTCAACTCGAACAAACCCAGACAGAATTAGAACAGGCAAAATCCCAACTCCAACAAACCCAAGAAAAAGCCAATAACTTAGAAACCCAACAGCAGCAAACCCAGACAGAATTAGAAAAAGCCCGTTCCGAATTGCACGATACCAGAGAAGAATTAGAAATAACCCAATTTCAACTAGACGAAGTGCAGGCAGAATTAGAACAATCCCTATCTCAATCCTACGGCAAAAAAGAAGATTTAGAAAGTCTCCAGACGCAACTTCAGCAGACAAAAGAAGAACTGGAATTAACTAAATCCAAACTGGAACGTTCGGAAGCAAAATTGCTAAGAAATCCCGCAGAAGGTTTACCCGCAAATTATGCCGCTCATATTAAGAGTTTGGCGAAGATATTGGCAGAAACAATTCCCGAGTAATTCGATCCCGAAACCAGCCCCCGGAACCCCCCTGACCCCCCTTAAAAAGGGGGGAACCAAAGACATTCTAAGTCCCCCGGACATTAAAAATTTCGTTGCCGAAGGCCGGACCCGACAAGTCAAATCCTGTTTCTCTGGCTCCCCCCTTTTTAAGGGGGGCAGGGGGGGATCGACAGAGGGACCAACGGGGTAGCGGTCAATCTACTTCATCAGCAATAAAAACGCTATATTCAAAGCAACAACAAATGAAAAAAGCACTAATCTGCGGCATCTCCGGTCAAGATGGAGCCTATCTAGCTCGACTTCTGCTAAACAAAGGATACTCAGTTGCCGGCACCTCCCGCGATGCTCAAATGTCAACATTTCGCAACCTTTCTCGTTTGGAAATTCGCGACCAAGTACAACTCGAATCAATGTCTCCCACCGACTTTAGAAGCGTCCTCCAGGTACTAACAAAAACTCAACCAGACGAAGTTTATAACCTAGCCGGCCAAAGTTCCGTAGGTCTCTCCTTCGAGCAACCAGTAGAAACCCTAGAAAGTATCGCCACCGGCACTCTCAATTTATTAGAAGCAATTCGATTTACTGGCGCGCAAATAAAATTTTATAACGCCGGTTCGAGCGAATGTTTTGGCGACACCGGCGGCGAAGCAGCAACAGAAATTACTCCTTTCCGTCCCAGAAGTCCCTACGCAGTCGCCAAATCAGCCGCCTTTTGGGAAGTAGCAAATTACCGAGAAGCTTATAATTTATTTGCTTGTTCTGGCATTCTTTATAACCACGAATCTCCCCTGCGACCTCAACGATTTGTGACTCAGAAAATAGTTAACTCTGTCTGCGAAATTGCCGCAGGAAGTAAGGAGAAATTGCACTTAGGAAATACTTCCGTTTGTCGAGACTGGGGCTGGGCGCCGGAATACGTCGAAGCCATGTATTTAATGTTGCAACAAGAACAGCCAGACGATTATCTAATCGCCACTGGCCAGACTTATTCCTTGCAAGAATTTGTCGAACAAGCCTTTATTTCTGTCGGTCTGGACTCCGAGGAATATGTAGTAGCAGACAAAAGTTTGTATCGCCCCACAGACATTGCCGTGGGTAGGGGAAATCCTGCTAAAGCCAAACAACAATTAGGATGGGAAGCGCAATATAAAATGCCCGATGTGGTACGGATGATGGTGGAGGCGAGGCGGTAACAGGCGGGACGCCTGTTGTACGTCGTCGGCCCGTAGAACAGGCGTCCCGCCTGTTTTCCGGTGGGGGACGTTCCAGATTAAAATTTAAGAGAAAACGATCGAAATAAGTCCCAGAAAATATGCCAGGTAAGATTAAAAAAGGTTCCTTAGTCCGCGCCGTGCGGGAAAAATTGGAAAACAGCTTAGAGGCCAAAGCCAGCGACACTCGTTTTCCTCCTTATTTATTTGAGAGTAAAGGGGAAATACTCGATATTCGCGGGGATTATGCTTTTGTCAAATTTGGCAAAGTACCCACTCCGAATATTTGGCTGCGCTTAGACCAACTAGAAGAATTTCCCAAATAAAAACGTAGGTTGGGTGCGGAGCGATCGCCCGAATTTTCGTAGAACAGGCAGGATGCCTGTTCGTCGGTCGGCCTCGGCTACAAACAGTAAGGTGCCGAGCGCGCACCCTACTAGCTGTTCGCAGGTTGGGCGATCGCGCAATAACGTAGAACAGGCATCTTGCCTGTTCCGAGGAATTTTCGTAGAACAGGCAAGATGCCTGTTCTAC
>CALKCV010000032.1 GCA_938083405.1 uncultured Microcoleaceae cyanobacterium
AATTGTTGCTAATTGCAAGTAAAGCATTCGGTTCTGTAATACCAGCGAGGCCTCCCCCTACAAATCTCCCGGGGTTGTTGGCGTCAATATCTAAAGTCTTGGTAACGGCATCGCTAATTGGATCGAACTCAATAATATCGCTCGTACTGCTGTCGAGCAGATATACCTTTTTACCCAGAGCAGCTAAACCATCAAAAGTAACCAATCCAGAGATTGTATCGTAATCGCGGATTGTCCCTGTATCTGGATCTAGTTCAAACAGTGTATGAGGAGAACCATTATCGACAATAAATAGACTGCTACCATCAAAAGCTAAACCTTGAGGTGCTGCTAATAGTCCAGCAGGAAGAGAGAAGCTGTTAATTTCTGCTCCCGTGGATGGGTTTAACTCGACGATTTCATAAGAACCATCATCTTTAACGGCAAACAGGCGATCGCACAAACCATGATAAGCTTTCATCGCTCCTGGTTCAAAGGCTACTGAAGTCGAAACTTCTCCCACCGTTACTTCTAAATTCCAATCTCCACCCAACTCTGCATTACCAGTAGGGGTGGCAGAAGCAGCAATATTGGCCCCAGTTAATTCCCCTAGCTTTCGGACGAAGGCCAAGTCTGCCCCAACCTTACATCCATAAATCAGAATATCTGGATTTTCCCCTCACGCCTCGCCCCACTGCCTTAACTGGGTGGTGTAGCGTCCGACAGTCTCGCGACTCAATTGACTGTTGCCCAAATACAGACATCCGGGGCTGCCGTGGGACAGAATATGAACGGCTTTCAACCCCTCGTTTCTGGCCAAAGTCTCGCTTATTTGCTCGATACCGTCCCGGTAGGTGTCCAGGATAACAATTTTAGTAAAACAGGCATCCTGCCTGTTATCTGCTGCCAGGCCACCGATGAGACTTTGATAGTCCTCCACTGTCGGGTCGATAAATAATATGGATTTGGTGGCGATCGCCCCATCTAAAGCTACAACCATAAAAAATACCTCGGAGTTATTTGTCCATCAAACGCCAACTACCCTACTGACGCGATATTTTTAGCTTATCCAAACGACCCCGACAAAAACATCAGCTTTGTTAAATCTTTACAATTGGTTTCCTGCCAGACAGCGGTTTTAAATTACAGCTAAAAGCGATCGCCACTACCTCTAAATATCTGCCCCATCTTTACAAAATTTAATATTTAGTTAACGGATGGTTTTGCTATAGTTAAAAATACTTACGATCGCTTATTTTGTGGGGCGATCGCTAGTTAATTTCTCCGAAGCAGAACAATAGTATTTTTTGTTGGTTGGATTGAGATAGAGAAACTTTACATCTTTGTCTGTCGGTTTTGGGTTCCGCTGCGCGTGCGCCTAACCTACATTTTTTATCTCTTAATTTCGTTGATAACCCAATTTCTAAACTTTTTCATCGTCGCATTCCTGCCTTCATATTTGCTCTTTTCCAAATATTCTGGAATGACTTTAGCTAATGGCAAATCCCCCAAACTAGGACTAATTTCAGACTCGATATATTCCCCGTCTCGCAATAAGTTAATCTCTAACTTATTGCCGTTAAACCGCCACAATTCCTTAACTCTTAAGCGGCGATAATTATCGAGTTTAGTTCGGGAAGTTAGATCTATTTCTCTCGCTAAATCTGGCGGCGGATCGACGGCTAGATTTATGCGCTTTTTACCTCTAATTTTGGCTTCGTTTTCTATGTAAAAACAGTCGTCTGGTTCTTTACCTCCCTCCATTTCTTTACTCTTAAAAGTTGTAGAACCGAGACTTCTAAATTCTATATCTAATTCTTCCAAGATAACTTTAACAAAATCGCCAATGATTGCTTTATCGTCCTCGTGTTCCGGTAGAGGAGCCATAATTTCCAAAATGCCTTTACTGTAATTAATTCGCGACGACCTGCTTTCGCCGAAGTCATCGAGAATTTGTTCGTACATTTGCCAGCTTACATCTTTAATTAATAATTGATGTCCTGGAGATACAACCAGTTGCTTTAATGCTACCTGCATAGAAAAATTGCCTCGATTTTACTCCTATTATTGTAGCCTGCTTTTCTGTTGGCAAAGGGGGCAGCTTCCATCGCTAAAGCGCAATGGGGAATTAGGCAAATTAAAAAACCCGGCTTCTTCAGCGAAACCGGGTTTCTCGGGCTCTATTTAAAAACACTGGTCGCCCGACCCAGGAGAGCGTCAACGGATACCGCACCAAAGGAGCGACTATCCGTACTCTGGGCGGGATTATCTCCGAGCAGCACGCAGTATCTGTCATCGGACACAGCCGCAACTCGCTTAACCATACGCAAGGCAGGTCGCGCGGGGTGAGAGGCGATCGCAATCTCTCCGGGCCGGGGCAATCTGCGACGATAGGCCCGAGGATCTACCAGCACTTCGTCACCTGGAAGCAAAAGTGGCAGCATTGAGAGACCGGCGACCCGGAATCTCCGCCGCCGACCTAGCAACCAGAGTAACAATTCTCCAATGCCGCTATCCCCCAGGGGTTGACAGATATCTGGGGCTCAACTGGCTTTGTACCAGCTAATGTCGCGCTTCTTCGTTGCCCAGAACATATTATGGATCTTCTCAATGGCCTCCATGAGTTCGCTGGCGTGTTGCTGGCTTACTTCTACCTTGCAAGCCGAGCAGAGTTTTGCTGCCTTCCAGAAGGTATCGTGCAGGTCGGGATACTGCTCTAAATGGGTCGGCTTGAAATAGTCCGTCCACAAGATTAGCAACTCATCTTTGGCTATTTGTGCTTGCTCTTCTTTAATCTGGATGTAGCGGGAGATGGTGTTGTTGTAGGCTGCTGTTGCTTGTGCGTCGCTGCCGGCTGGAGGTTCCAGTTCGAGGATCTTTTTCGTCATGGATACCACGGCCTCGGCTGCAATGCGGGCAGAGCTTGGGTCATAGACACCGCAGGGACCGTCGCAGTGGGCGCGGACTTCTTCCGCTGGGAAGTAGGTTTTGATCGAACTAATGATTTGCTTTAGCATGGTACGATTATGCTTTGATTTTTTCCTTAAAAGTGGGTAGCCGATATTTGACGGGCAATGCCCCGGCGTTTGGCCCATGGCAATGCCCATCGACGGTCATTATAATGCATTTCAGTCGCAAGATTTTTCTTGTGCCATTGATATTGGTAGCTCAAATTTCTTAACTTTGTTGCCATGGCTACGAATTTAAAATTTTCTTAACTATTGAGCGAGTAAATTTTAAGAAAATATAAAAAAGTTTTTAGGCTTTTAGCGGACTTGCATGAAGTCTGGCGGCAGGGGTACTCCAACTGCTGCTTTGGCTGACAAAATTAAGAATAAGTTTGGCAGTTTTGATAAGTTCAAAGAGGAATTTCAAACCCCTGTAGGAATTCAATTTGGTTTTCCTTCCGGTGGCGCTACCTACAACATACTAGGAATTATTAGGGGATAAGTCTGCTAAGTTGGGTAAGACGCGATCGCAAAAAAACAAGGTTCCCCCCGCTACGCAGACGGGAATTGCTAAGAAATTTAATAAGGGAATTGTAATTAAAGCTTGGCAAACTAAGCCAAAAGAAGCGCTGGCAGGAAGGCTATTTCTAATTACTTTTAATTTGTCTCGAAATCGCAGTCGCCGCCTTTCTAAGGGTCCGTCTAAAAAGTCGAGACAGACTATTATGGCTGCTAAGGCTATGCCGCCAATAGTTGCTATTAAAGAACCTCCAGGAATGAAATTGAAAAGCAATAAAGGCAAGCCTATTACGGCTAATATGGCTAATTTTTTCAGTTCAAAAAGAATGGCACGCCAAATATCTGTAACCATCGCTAAGATGCCTTGGGGTGGTTCGGGTAATTTGCCGGTTTTTAATTTTTCTAATTGTTCGGATAGTTGACCGTAAAACGGGGAACCGAGAATTATGCCAAATTGCACTAATAAAAAGCCTATTACTAGCAATAATAGACCGATGAGAATTATTTGAACGACGTAACCTAAGATATCGTCTAAAACGTTGAGGAAGTTTAACCAAGCTGGCAAACTAGCAATTAAGGCGTCGAAGCGGCGATCGAAATCGTCAAATATTCCACCGATTAGATCGAGTCCTGGTAGTAGCAGTCCTACATAAAGACCGATGCCGACGATGATATTTATTAGGAGAGGAAAGATGAGATAAGTTATTAGTTTGGGATGGCGAAAAAATATTAGCAATCCTCGCACTGGGTAGGTTGCGCCTGCTATTAGTCCTACTGGCGCGTCGAGTAGGAATGGTTTTCGTTTTGACTTTCTGTAGTTTGGCATTTTTAGGCAATTAACAATTAATAATTAATAATTAATAATTAACAATT
>CALKCV010000033.1 GCA_938083405.1 uncultured Microcoleaceae cyanobacterium
GCATTAAATTCGCGGGCAATCTTAAAATTAAGATTCACCCGATTGAATAGCCTCTACTTCAGAATCTTCTGTTGTTTGATTGATTAACAGTGCCACGGGGAAATCCCTTAAAATATCCCTCATCCAAACAGTATCCTCCGATTCTATTTCCTGATTAGTAATTACATTTTTCCAAAGGTAAGACGAACCAGAACCTACAGAAATGCGAGTTTCTTGCCAGACCTGCTCCCCTAAAGGATATTCTCCTTCTTTTACTAAATCGGTAATCAATCGCGGTGCGATAACAATTGCAGTGGTGCTGCCGCAGGTTCGAGAAAAAGCAACTATTCGCTCTTTTAAACTGCCTAGAACCGATAACTTTTGGTAATCACCCCGTTGGAACAATTCCAAATATTCTCCCCGGGCTTTCAAAGCTTGATAAATTAAAAACATCTTAATTTTACCATCCTCTGGGGCCGCCAGCAGTTCGGCTACAAAACCCAAAATATCTGTCTCTATCTTCGTTTTTATCTCCTGAAGAAAAGCTCGCCTTTTATCAAAATCAACCGGACGGCGATTATCGGGATCGACCAAGCTAAAATCCCAAAGCTCAGTTCCTTGGTAAATATCTGGCAACCCTGGAGAAGTAATCTTCAGCAAAGTTTGGGATAGAGAATTAAAAACCCCATAGTGCTGAATTGTTTTTTGGAACGGTCGAAAAGATGCCAAAAATTCGTTATCTTCCGAACCCTTTAACAAATTATCGACAAACTTCATAAAAGCCTCTTCGTAAGCGCTATTGGGTCGCAACCAACCGCTATTAACCTTCGCCTCCCGAATAGCCTTAATCAGGTAATCTTTCAACCGATCTATAAAAGCGGGATACTCTTTTTCATAAAAGGGAAAAGCACCCAGCAAAGTTTGGTAGAGAAAATACTCGTCGTTAGGTGCGGGTACGTCCAAACCTTCTATGCAGTCTTTCTGGGGGGCATTCATTTCCTGCCATTTTTTCAGTTGAGCTTCCCACTCTTGGGGAATTTCCGAAAGTATGTTAATTCGAGCCCTGAGATCCTCCCCTCGTTTCGTGTCGTGGGTGGAAGTGCAATTCATGGTATGGGGCCAATAAGCAGAACGGTCTTGGTTAAAGTTATGAAATTCATCGATAGAAATTCCAAACTTGCTCGGAGTAGAACCCACTTCATTGAGAGAGACCAAACGATTATAAATGTACAAAACCGTATCTTCTACGCCTTTTGCCATTAGCGGTCCGGTAAACTGCTGCAACCGCATCACGAAATGAAGCCACTTGTCTTTATCTTGCTGGGAGAGATGGTCGTCAAATTCTAAGAGCAAGAACTTTTCAATGAAGTTTAGTTCGTTCAAAAACTCATTTAAAAAGAGAGGGATTTTTTCTTTAGTTTTAGCAATTACCTCTTTAATACATTCGCGATCGACTTTACTGACTCCTTCTTTGTTAATGTAAGTCCGGTAAACCGGGTACACAGCCATTACTTCCACCAATGCAGCTTTTAAACCGTAAATAGTAAAATCGCTTGCATATCGGTATTTACTGGAAATATCTTTGAGCAGATGAGCTAAATTGTCGATGTCTCCTGCTAAATGTTTCTCGATAATCAGCCTTTGTTTTTCGTCTATCAATTCCTCGCTTGTAATTAAATCTCCGATGAACCGCGAATAAATCCTGTCAAATTCTTTTTGATTTAAGGACTCGCATAACAAACCGTTAACGTAGTTCAGAAAATCATAACCAGTAGTGCCTTGCACCGGCCAATTTACAGGCAATTCTTCGTTTAGTTCGAGAATTTTTTCGACGACAGTATAGGTGTCGTTAGTTTTTTCCCTCAACCTCAACAAATATTGCGCTGGGTCGTAAAGTCCGTCAATATGATCGATTCTCAATCCGGTGAATTTCTCTTCTTCCAACATTTGCTGGATTAGGGAATGAGTGGTATCAAATACCTTCTCGTCTTCTACCCGCAAGGAGATTAGATCGTTGACTGTAAAAAACCTGCGGTAGTTTAGTTCTTCATTTCCTACTTTCCAGAAAGAAAGGCGAAAGAATTGCTCTGCCAGTAGGTTGTCTAATAAATTAAAACTTTCTGGTTTTCCTGGTATTCCATTGAAAGTCTCTATGTTTTCTTCTATGTATTGCCTTACATCTTTATTTTCATTCCACAGTTCCCAAAGCATTCCTTTGATGAAGCTTATTTGGTCGTATCTTTCTCGACCTTCTGCCACGGAGGGGATATATTTAACTGCATAAAGCAATCCCAATAACTTGACAAAATCGGGAGCATTTCTGCCCAATTTTTTTCTCAACCTTCCTACTTGGTAGGTTAAGACTTGGGAGTACGATTCGATTCGGATGGGGAATTTATTGTCGTAATAGTTAACGGTGATTCCACCTTCACCGTACTGTAGTTGTAGTTCTCCGCTTTCGAGACAATCTCCATAAAATTTACCTAAAAATGGAGCTAATACTCGCCCTTTAATACCTTCGTAAGGATGATTCCAATCGATATCAAAAAAGTCTCGGTATTGAGACTCTGGTCCGTTTTCTAGTACATCTACGAGGATAGGATTATTACTATCAAAGGCCATGTGATTGGGTACGATATCTTGCAGCCATCCCAAGCCATGATTGTGGATTTGTTCTGCTAGTTCGTCGAACTTTTTTTTACCGCCTAATTGTGGATTTAGTTTTTTGGGATCCACGACATCGTAGCCGTGGGTACTGCCATATCTGGATTTAAAAATTGGCGAAGCATATAAATCGGATATTCCAAATTCTGCTAAATACGCAACTATGGCTTTGGCGTCGTCAAAATCAAAAGAAGGAGTAAATTGAATTCGATAAGTGGCTACTGGTATTTTCATAATATTCGTTAATAAAGAATTGGTGATTTTTAGTTGTTAGTTAACTCAGAAACCGGATTTTTTCAACAAACCCGGTTTCTTAATTGAATTTTCTTATTAATTACCCCTCATACAGAGTCAAACTCCAAGGCTTAAGTTTCAAAGTTTCTCCAGGGGAGAGTCGGTCTGGCATTTCGCTGCCTGGCCCCATCCACTGCTGGTCTGAAGTATCCAAAATCTTTGTCCAATTTCCTTGGGGAATAGAGAGGGAACAACTTGAGGCCTCGCCATTAAAATTCATTACATAGAAAACTTTGCTCTCTGGCGCGTGGCGATAGACCCACAGGATTTTTTCCTCCTCTAAGCTGTGGACTTCGAGATTGTTTTTATCGAGTTTAGCTAAAGCAGGGGTATTTTGCCGTAGCTGAATTAACCGTTTGTAGAGCGATCGCAACGCTCCATGTTTGCCACCATCTATCTTGTCCCAGTTTAACTTTGACTGCATGAAGACTTCCTTACCCTGGGGGTCTGGCACCTTGTCCCAACCGAATGCTTTGAACTCTTCGGCCCTGCCTTTACGCACTGCATCAATCAAACCGGGGTCGCTATGACTGATAAAATACTGAAACGGCGCTTCCTCTCCATATTCCTCTCCCATGAAAAGCATCGGAACGAAAGCGGAAAGCAACATCGCGCCGGCGGCAAGCTTCAATGCTTCAAAGTCAACCAAGGTGGATAAGCGATCGCCCCCAAACCTATTACCTACTTGGTCGTGGTTCTGAATGCAAACGACAAATCTCTCGCTGCCAAAGTCTTTAGGAGAGTTACCGTGATTTCTCTTGCGGTGGGGCGAGTAGATGCCGTCATAAACATACCCTTGTTTGTAAGCTTTTTCTAATTGCTCCATCGTGCCAAACTCGGAATAATAACCGTCGTTCTCTCCGGTTAGGAGGGTATGGAGGGTATGATGGAACTCGTCGCACCACTGTCCGTGGAGACCGAAGCCTCCTTTTTCTGGCGATCGCAATACTCGCATATCGTTTAGGTCGCTCTCGGCGATCAAATAACGGGTGCGACCCTTTAATTCCCCAACCCTCGCTGCTAATTCTTGTAGAAATGGTCGGGCGCTCATGTCGTAGATAGCATGAATGGCATCCAACCGCAGACCGTCGATGTGGTAGTTCTCTAACCAGTAGAGAGTGTTTTCTATAAAATAGTTGCGAACTTCGTTGCTGTAAGCGTCGTCGAAGTTGAGAGCGCTGCCCCAGGGAGTCTTATATTTATCCATGAAGTAAATACCGTGACCGTAGTCCCAGAGATAGTTGCCTTCAGGACCGAGGTGGTTGTACACCACGTCGAGAATGACGGCGATACCTTCTCTATGGCAGGCATCCACCAGTTGTTTTAGCCCCGCAGGCCCGCCGTAGGAGTTTTGGACTCCATAAACGTAAACGCCGTCGTAGCCCCAGTTGCGATCGCCTGGAAATTGTGCCACTGGCATAATTTCTATGGCGTTTACTCCCAGATCTTTTAA
>CALKCV010000034.1 GCA_938083405.1 uncultured Microcoleaceae cyanobacterium
CTATGAAGAAATTGGCAATCCTTTTTTTTAACCAAGTAAGCTTTTGATTTCCCTGTCTCTCGTACACAAAACCTACTCCAGAACCAGAGGACTTAAAAAAGGGAAAAACTACGCCTTCGCGGCTAGGGTCGTCATTATATAGACGTGCATGACCCCTCAAAATTCCTCTTTCATCTGGTTGAAGACTAAACTCAAATAAAGGATCGTTCCCAAAACTTAATTTTTCCGTCCGCATTCTAGGGGGTTCGTAGTCCCCTAAGTGTTCTATTTCGAGAACGTATTTATAAATCCCTCCATTTCCTTCTAGGTCTAATTCAAATTTTTGAATAGAGGAATTTTGCCATCTAGTCAAATCAGATTTTTTAAATAAAGCGGCAACTTGATAACCATCCTCCGAAAAATCTTCGCCTAAAATAAACTTTTGCAGTTTTATTAAAGCAGCAAAAATCGTACTTTTCCCCGAAGCATTGGCACCCATAAATAAACTTAAACTGTCAATTTTTAACTCGAAATTAACCAGACACCTAAAATTGTTAACGTACATTCTTTTTAACATTCAATTCACCTCGCAATATCTAATTAATTAAATTACCACCAAAGAGCGATGTTGCCTGCGCAACGCTTCTTCAATCCTTGACAAAAAGCGGTCTAGCATGATTAGTATCCTGCAAATCCTCAAAAAGTCCGTCCCAATCCTCGTTTTCAATGCGGCCGATAAATTCGTCGAGACAATCGCGATAAGACAAAAGCGATCGCAACAACTCCCCACGATTGTATTTGGCCATCATCAATCCCAACTCCGGGTTGCCCCCACCAACCCTGCTGGTATCGCGAAAACCCGAGCTCGCCAAATTTTGTGCTAACTTGAGTACATCCCAATTGGTCTCCCTCATACAGGCAGCAACCAAACTAGCGCTCGCCATGGCGGGTAAATGAGAAATCCAAGCAACCGCCCGATCGTGTTCTTCAGGGTCGCATCGAAAAACATTAGCATTAAGCGATCGGGCCATCTCCTCCACCATCAGGACTGCGGTTGGTGGCGTATTTTTAGTGGGAGTAATTACATAAGGTCGGTTGGCAAATAAACCAAATTCCGCAACTTCAATCCCGCTTTCCGCCTTACCCGCCATCGGATGTCCGCCGACAAAATTAGGCCAGAGTAGAGAGACTTGCTCAATAATGGCCCCTTTGACAGAACCGACATCAGTTAAAATGGCATCAGAAGAAAGATGAGGAATAAGCTGTTGGACTGTAGGAGCGATCGCCCCTATAGGAGTGCAAACAACAACAAGATCTGCCGCAGATAACAAAGAAAAATCCACGAAGGCGCGATCGACAACTCCAAGCTCGATGGCCCTTTTACAAGTGGATTCTCGACGAGAAACCCCCAAAACTTGATGTCCCAGGGCTTTTAAATCCAATCCCATCGAGCCACCAATTAAACCGAGTCCGACAATACCAATATTCATGTAAATAGATGGGGATAATTAAAGGGTGCGCCCCAATGATATTAGAAGAAATTTTAGAAAAATATACCGCCGGAAAAAGAGATTTCACCGACCTCAACCTCTTTGAGGCAAATCTCAGTGGCATCAACCTCAGCGGCGCAAATTTAAGTGGAGTAAATCTCAGCCTAGCAAACCTCAGCGGTGCCAATCTAACTAATGCTAATTTGAGCAGAGCTAAACTTAATATTGCCAAACTCAATGGAGCCCATTTAGAAGGCAGTAATTTAAGCGAAGCAGACTTAAATGTCGCTAACTTAGTCTTAGTCGATCTTAAAAGAGCCAAACTAATTCGAGCTAAATTAATTAGAGCAGAATTAATTAGAGCTAATCTCAGCGAAGCCAATCTAACAGGAGCAGACCTCAACGGTGCTACGCTCACCGAAGCAACGCTGAGAAAAACTAATCTAAGCGGTGCAAATCTTCGAGGAGCCACTCTCAAAAAAGCAAATCTAAGCGGTGCTAATTTAGTAGAAGCTAATTTACAGGGAGTAGATCTCAGTGGAGCCTGCTTAGAAGGTGCCGATTTGCGTAGTGCGGAACTCAGGCAAACTAATCTTACAGGCGCTAATCTTAAAGGAGCAGATTTGAGCGGGGCTAATCTTAGATGGGCTTTGATGAGTGGCGCTAATTTAAGATCAGCTAATCTCAGCGAAGCTAAATTAAGCGGAGCAGATTTAAGCAGATCGAATTTAAGTAATGCTAACTTATTAGATGCTAGTCTGGTTCATGCCGATTTATCCAGTTGTTATTTGCTAGAAGCTGATTGGATCGGTGCAGACCTAACAGGAGCAATTTTAACAGGAGCAAAAATTTATGGCGTTTCTAGGTTAGGTATTAAAACTGAAGGGATGACTTGCGATTGGGTTGATCTTAGTGTTTACGCAGATAAAAGTAAAGTTTATTCTTTTAAATCTGGCGAAATAAAACATTTTTTTCACCAAAGCTTGCCCGCAGTGAAAATTGTCATTGACGCTCCTTTAGATCGTGCCAGTTATTATGCTTTAGCAGCGGTTTATTATGAGATAGGCAAACAGTACCAAGATAACGTTCGACCTCCTAGTATAGAAGTTAGCTCTCGCAAAACCACCATATCATTTAGTATGGATAGCGATTGCCAATTATTTGCAACGGCTTATATGGCTATTGTGCCTTTCTATGACTCCCTGAAAACTCAGGAAAATATTGTCAAAATGATGAATCAGCTAAAACTACTATTAAAAGAAGGAACTTTAGAAAGAAAAGAGATTAAAAACATTAAAAAATTAAGCAAATTATTAGACAGAGGAATTAGCCAAGAAAAAAATAATAATGTAGCTAAGATATTTACTCAAATAGGAAAAAGCATTAACTTTTTTCATATCCCCACTAAAATGCAATTAATTAATTCTAGTTCCGCTAGAATAAATGTTTATCATCATCCTACCTTTGGTAAGCCGGCTCTACATTTCTCTGGGAAAAAATCCACTGCCGATGACGAAACTGTATCTCAAAAGCAGGAAATTAATTGGTTGCCTCAAGCTACAGTAGTTGAATTTATTAAAGGTTTTCATTATTTATAAGCTTCAGACAATCATAAATAACCAACCAATTGTTTTAAATTGGAAGTAGAAAAAGCATCGCAAACATCCCATATTTGCAAGCAACAGACAAGGAAAAAACGGGTGGTTCTCAATTGTTAATTAATTTCAGCCATTGAGATGCACCCGGTATCGAGAGCAGGTCAGTTTTGCCAAGAAACTTTTTTTGCCAACGTTCCACCAAGAACAAACGTTCCCAAAAGTAGCAAATTTTGGGTTCCCTTCAAAGGTTACTTGCACCACCCGGTATCTCGACCG
Organism: uncultured Microcoleaceae cyanobacterium; assembly: GCA_938083405.1. Classification (GTDB taxonomy): domain Bacteria; phylum Cyanobacteriota; class Cyanobacteriia; order Cyanobacteriales; family Microcoleaceae; genus CALKCV01. The sequence goes on from CALKCV010000034.1 coordinate 3,344, forward strand.
GTAATAAAAAAAATAGCGGCAATGATAAGCTGAATTTTCAATTTCAAACTTTCTTAAATAGGAATCGATGGACGGCGAAGAACTACTTAAAAAATATGAAGTTGGTCAAAGAGACTTTACTGGAATTGTTTTATGTGAAGTTAATCTCAATCGAGCCAACCTCCCTCAAGCGAACTTTAGTAGGGCCATTTTGAGTCTGACCAATCTCAGCGGAGCCAATCTCAGCGGGGCCAATCTCAGCGAGGCTAAACTCAATGTTGCCAGACTCAGCAGCACCAATCTTGTCGGTGCTAAACTCAATGGTGCAATTCTCAACGTGGCCAATATGATTAGGGCAGACCTGACTAATGCCGAATTGATTGATGCCACGCTGATCAGAGCGGAACTAATTCGAGCTGATATGAGTTATGCCAACCTAACTCGTGCAAATTTCACAGAAGCAGACCTAAGAGAAGCAACACTCCGACAAGCTAAATTAGAGCAAGCAGATCTCACTGGGGCTCGTCTTCGGGGCAGCAACCTCAAATTTGCTAACTTAGAAAGTGCTAATTTGCAGAGGAGCGATCTCAGCCGCGCGGATCTAAGAGGCTCTTGCTTGAGCAATGCAGAACTAAGACAAGCTAATCTATCTCAGGCCAATCTAAGCGGTGCAGATCTAAGAGGCGCTAATCTAAGATGGGCAGATCTAAGCGGTGCTAACCTCACGGGAGCCGATCTCGATGATGCTCGATTGAGCGGGGCTAATTTATACGGGGCTAATTTATACCATGCCAATCTTTTAAATGGGGTTCTGGTTCATGCGGATCTAACCCAAGCTAATTTGATTCAAGCTGATTGGGCAGGGGCAGAGCTGACGGGCTCTTCTTTAACAGGAGCTAAACTTTATGGCGTGTCGCGCTTTGGTCTCAAAGCTAAGGATATTACTTGCGATTGGGTCGATATGAGCCCTAATGGCGATCGCAGTAAAGTTCTCTGTTTTACTCCAGAAGAATCTCAAAAGTTTTTTAATGCTACTCCCCCTACTGTGCAGATTATAGTCGATCGACCCTTGGCTCCCGACTCTTTTATGGCTCTTGCTTCTACTTATCGTCTTATTTGGGAACAATACCCCAGCATCAATCTACCACCTAATATCGAAGTCAATCATCGTCGCACTATTCTTTCTTTTCAAGTGGAAAGCGATCGGGAATTATTTACTACGGCTTATGTGGTTATAATTCCTTTTAAAGATGCAAAGATGCTTCAAAAAAATATTGTTAAAATTATCGGTGGTATTCAAAATAAAAAAAATAAGAACTTGGATGTTAGAACCTCAAACAAAGTCACGAAAATAGGCGTTTCTTTGAAAAAAATTATTGACGGTTTACAAGAAATTAAAAAGAAAAACAAAGCGAAACTATTTTTATCAGAAGATATTTTTTTTGAAGGGAATACTACAATACAAATGGCTAATTCTAGCGGTAAAAAGTTAACAGTTTATCAACATCCAAATTTCGGTAGAAACTTAGTTAATTTAGCAGAGATTAACTCTGCTTCGGCTATAATGCCATCTTCACCTAACTATTTAACTGCTATTCCTCCACTTAATGAAGGAGTAAGTTTTATTAAAAACTTCCAGGAATCTTATCAATAAAAAATCTAAAGGGAGCATCTCATATTTGTAAAAAAAACAAACAAATAAATTCTTTTAGCGATCGGTCGTCCAACTAACAACTGACCGCTAACCACTGACAAAGATCGTCTAATTCTTGGTTTTATTCAAAATTGAGATGCTCCCAATCTAAATAATAGTTGGTATCAAATTTAGACTGCTTTTTGTTAGTTATCAGTTGCTAGAAAAAGTCGGTTTACAAAACTGACCTTTTATCCAGAAGACCTCTTGCATGAGTCAATTGTTTTGTAGGCGCAAAGCTATTTATTTTTGCCCAAACTCTAATTGTTAATTGTTAATTGTTATAAGCCTGTGATTGAGGTAGAAGTCCATAAGTCGCTCCGTAAAATTCTGCGTTCGAGAACAGAGCCTTCCTGGCCCCATCATCTAACAATGGCCAGGTTGGTAGCCAGGGCTTTGCGACTCGGACGTAGCGCTCTGATACAAACAGCCGCCTATCCTTGCAGCCGCGAACAGCGGTATGAATTAAGCTATTTGATGCCTCTTTTAATGTGGGAGGGGCCAACCATTTTAGTAGCTCCAGCAACAGTCCAAGAACGTTTGTTGAGAGTTGACATTCCTCAATTGCTAGAGCAAAATCCCGATGGCGCTTCCATATTTCCCCATAAGCCCATCCAAACATACCCCTCCACTTCTGAAATTAAGGGACTATTGCTAATTGCGCCCCAAGATTGGCTCGCAGATCGCTTGCAAGGGAGGCAATTACCCCCAAGCATACCTACAGTAATAGATTGGGCAGACGACCTCGAAACCCTGGCGAGGGAGCAACTAACTGTTTGCCTTCAACAACGAGATTGGAACGAATTAATAGAGCTATATCCAGCAAAAGCAGAGACTATCCGCCAGTGGAGAGTAGAGTTGACGCGATCGCTCTTCCAGCATCCCCCCAATCCTTACAACTGCTATTTAATTTCCCCACCAGAACAACAAATCCTAAAGCAGTTAATCGAAACTTTAAACCCATTAGAATATCGAGGCCAAACCTCTGAGGGTAATTCACCCCGATCGCTTTTAAATTCTCACCAAAGAAGGAGGAACTTCTGGCATCAGTGGTCTAAGGAAAAACAACTGAGATGGGCAGAAATAGATCGCCTGCAAGGTTCTTTTACTCTACATTGCGCTCCTCTGGATCTAGCCCCTATTTTGGCTGGGATTTGGTCCCAACAACCGGTAGTTCTCATTGGTGCGGCCTTGGAGCTAGAAGCCAAGGCCCCAATCTATCGGATGAATTTAGGATTAGGAGAGCTAACTTGCGTTAAATTCTCAAGCGATCGCCCAGGCGGCATCATTAAACTCTATTTACCCAAAAGGCTGCCCATGCCCAACACTCCTCAATTTCAGCCAGCCTTGCTCTCCCAATTGCGGACTTTAGTGAGCATGAGCAATTTGGCTGTGGCCGGACTAACAGTAATCTTGGTGGAAGATGTACCGCTAAAACAGCGAGTAGGGGCTATTTTAGCTTCGGAATTTGGTTCGAGGGTTCGGGTAGAAAAAACTGCTTTGGATGAAAATGGCATTTTAGTTACCGGCTGGAAGTTTTGGCGAGACCATCAACCCCTACTAGGGCCTCCTCTTCTGTTGATAATTGCCACTCTTCCTCTGCCTTCCCTGGAAAATCCTTTAGTCGCAGGACGAGTAGCAGATTATAAACAAAGGGGTTTAGACTGGTTTCGGTTGTACCTCTTGCCCGACGCCTTAAGAGAGCTCCAAAGGGCAACGGCAAGCCTGCGAAAATCTCAAGGAGTAGTTGCTCTGCTTGATAGTCGCGTAATTCACCGCAGTTACGGCCATCAAGTGTTAGCTGCCCTGAGCCCTTATGCTCGCATCGACTATTTAGATACCACTTGGCTTAATTTAGACGGACGCGCCTAACAGGATAATCATTAATTCAGCTAAAAAGATATTTTGAACTTCGAGTCAGATGCCTTCGCTAAACTTCTTCTATAATGAGAAAATTAATCAACTTAGCATTGAGACAATTATGGGAGAAGCCAAACGTCGTAAAGAAGCACTAGGAGACGAATACGGCAAAGAAGAGAAGTTTCTATCTTGGCTGCCGATTACCAAAAGCCAAAGCGCCAAATTTATGAAGTGGACGACCACAGGTAGTTGGATTGGTATTGGATTGTTAGTTTTTTCTTGGCTAACAGTTAGATTTATCGGCCCGACTTTTGGCTGGTGGCAAATCGATTAATTTTATCTAATTTGAACCAGGTTTTAACTGACAAATATTCCAAAAACGAAGGGGATTTTTGCCCCTTCTTTCACTTGATTTCAAGGATTTCGATCTGAAGGACTTATAACTTTTATTAGTTATTTCTATCCATTATAAATATTAAGCGCCGGGGCTGCCTGGATTCTTGTTTGGGTATTCTGTCTGGGAGCTAGCAATGACAAGAATTATAAAGAATGTAGCGATTAATACTTGTCTTGAGATTAATTATTGATTAAGCTAAGATATCTTAGATTTAGCCACTATCTGGAGATCCTGTTTTCAGAATTTAATGGCTATACTAGGGCAATACCCAAAAACCCAACTCCTTTAAAAATTTAAGATTTTTCTGATTTTTAAGGTGTGGTGTAAGGAGGATAAGTGTGTTTATAAGACTAGCAGAACAACATCGTAAATTTGTTCGGGACTTGGTAATGAACCTTCAAGCTCTGGCCATCGTGCTGGAGCGTAGGGGTTATCTAGCTTCCTGCTACACTTGTGGCGGTCAAATGAATAGTGCCTCATTTATGGTTAGCTTGGGTGAAAATCATTTGATTCGCTTCCTAGTGTCGGACTACGGGATTACTTGGACCGAAATGCGGGACGAGCGAGAATTGATGAAGTTAGAAGGGGCAGAGGCCATTAGCCAGTTGCAAGAACTGGCCCAGTTGGTCAAATATCAAATTAAACCGGGCCCCGAACCTAGCAATATGCTCGCTGAAGGTGTGGTGTCGTAGGAAGTTTGGCGTACTCGCATCTCCAGACGGGGTTCGGTGTTGGCATCTTCTTATGCAGCTAAAGCGGTAATTACGCTCGATTTAACTACCTGTTAGCTACCTGTTAGCTACCTGTTAGCTAATAGACGGGTAGTGCTAAATTGACAAAAAGTAATTGCCAGAGCATGGGTGCTAAAATAAGATTACTACCTACTAGGATTCGATAGCTGGTAATAGAGCAATAGAACTGAAAAAATAGCGAGACAGAATTAAGCAATATTGCTTAGTTTTAGAATACTTTTCCAGTTCGCCCTATTAACTGGCTCTTAAAGGTAGCCGATCTGACTGCCACCAAAGCATATTCGTCAAACAGATGACATCTTTAAACTCTCAATGGCAACATTCTTTTGTTGACACTAATAATATTCGTTTGCACTGCGTCACTCAAGGACAGGGAGAATTAGTTCTACTGCTCCACGGTTTTCCCGAATTCTGGTATTCTTGGCGCAATCAAATACCAGCCCTGGCCCGTCATTATAAAGTTGTAGTGCCAGACTTGCGCGGTTATAACGATTCCGACAAACCCGAGGGGGGCTACGATTTAGATACCCTTACGAAGGATATTAGAGGCTTAATCGAGGGTTTGGGCTATGTTAAAGCTCATATTGTCGGTCACGATTGTGGAGGAGCGATCGCTTGGAATTTGGCACAAAAGTCCCCTCAAGCTATCGACCGTTTAGCTATTTTAAACGCCGCTCATCCCCATAAATATTTCCAAGAACTAATGGGAAATGTCGATCAACTCCGTCGCAGTTGGTACGTTTTGGCTTTTCAGGTTCCCGGTATCCCAGAATGGATCATCCAGCAAAACTTAAAGGATTTTGTTAAAGCTTTACTCCAAGGACAAGCTATTCGCAAAAGCGCTTTTAGCGGTGAAATTACCCAAATTTATCAAGCCGCTTTAGAAAAACCAGGGGCTCTAGTGGCTGCCCTCAAATACTACCGTCATCTTCTATTGCCTCAAAATTGGTTTAACTGGTTGCAAAAGCCGACTCCTATTACTGCACCAACTTTGATTTTGTGGGGCGAAGAAGATTCCCTCTTAAGCAACAAACTAACAGAAGGTCTCGACAAACTAATTACTGCCCCCTTTAAACTAAAACTGATTCCTAATTGCGGTCATTGGCTCCAACAGGAAGCCCCACAAACAGTTAATAGAGAGTTGCTCAATTTTCTGCGTGCAAAATAACGGGTGCATTTTAATGCCATAAATTACAAATGGAGCAATGCCTAGAGAGCCGCTAATCGAAACCGGGTTTCTGGCTATCTATTAACGAGATATCGGCATTTTTTCCATCAGAAACCGGGTTTCTGGGAATACTTGACCGACGCTCTAGATATCCTTGGCTTTGCGCCGAGCTTTTGTGCGACGCCCGGTTGAACCTTGGAAGGTTAGTTGTTGCTTCCTGGTTCCTTAAAGAAAAAATAAAAAAAGCTGCCGTTATTCGTGCCTTGTCTTGTCGAACGACAGGGGGAAATTGGCAGCTTTCAAAGTAGATCGATGGTTTAATTTATAAATCCATCGCCAGAGATTAACGCTTATTCTTCCTCTGTTTCTTTTCCTTTTCCTTTTTTGCCTGTCTCTTCTTCAACGGCACCAACAGAATTAGCCGAAACTACCGCCCCATCGGATAGTTCTTGGCGTACTTGAACCTCGATCTTTCGGCTAAACTCTGGATTTTCTTCTAAATAAATAATTGCTTTTTCGCGACCTTGGGCGATATTATCCCCTTGATAGCTGTACCAAGCACCTTTGCGGGTAATTACGCCAGTTTCTTCTGCCATATCTATCAGACAGCCAAGGCTAGAAATGCCTTTGCCAAAGATAATATCAAACTCGGCAATGCGGAAAGGTGGAGCTACTTTATTTTTAGCAACTTTAACCTTGGCACGAATTCCGTATTCCTCAGTTCCTTTTTTCAGGGTTTGAGTCCGACGAATATCAAGCCTTACTGAGGAATAAAATTTCAGGGCATTACCACCAGTAGTAGTTTCTGGGTTGCCGTAAACGACCCCGATTTTCTGGCGTAACTGGTTGAGGAATATTACCGTACAACCGGATTTACCAATATTACCAGTAATTTTTCGCAGGGCTTGACTCATTAAACGGGCTTGCAAACCCATGTGGGAATCGCCCATATCGCCTTCTATTTCCGCCCGAGGCACTAGGGCTGCTACGGAGTCCACCACTACGATGTCCACCGCCACGGAACGGACTAGCTGATCTACAACTTCTAAGCCCATCTCCCCAGTATCGGGCTGGGAGACTAATAAATTTTCAATATCTACGCCAAGGGCTGAGGCGTATGTCGGATCCAGCGCGTGTTCTGCATCCACAAAAGCTGCTATTCCCCCCGTTTTTTGGGTTTGCGCGATCGCGTGCAGTGCTAGAGTAGTTTTACCAGAACTTTCTGGTCCATAAATTTCTATTACTCGTCCCTTGGGCAGCCCGCCTCCGAGAGCTAAATCCAGAGTCAGCGCTCCACTGGGGATAGTTTCGACTTTCATTCTGGTGGCATCTCCCAGACGAACGATCGAACCTTTGCCAAAGCTCCGCTCGATATTCTTTAGCACCGAGTCTAAGGCTTTTTTCTTTTCAGGGTTATCGGTAACTTTACTAGCCATTCGCTTTCTTCCCTACGACATTATTATATTGTGGCCTCCTCGTTCCTATATTCGAGGAACCCAACATGAATTTTAATATAGCATTTATCTTATTTTCTTTTAACAATGCTACTTGTTAATCTATGTTAAGTTTATTTGATCCTGTAAAATAAATGACTAATAACAAAAAAAAGTTTAGATGTGTAGCAGTTAAAAGGTAA